>CAYVXC010000018.1:0-16730 GCA_964454925.1 uncultured Bacteroides sp. | reverse complement strand
ACAACGGACGCACGAGCCGTGCGTCCCTACAGCAAAATATGACTTTTTTGGAATATCCGTTGAAGTTATTTCACCCATTCAAGCGGATTGAGCTTTGTGCGCTCTTTTCTGACCTCGAAGTGGAGAACGCTCCGGCCTCCGGTAGTCGCGACAGTCCCGAGCGTCTGCCCGGCTTTCACTTTGGCGCCTTTGCTGACCGAAATCTTTCCGAGTCCGGCATAAACTGTCAGATACTGCCCGTGGCGGACAATCACGACGTTTTCATAACCGTTGAGGAAAAAGATTGACGAGACCTCTCCGTCGAAAACCGAGCGGACCGGAGTCCCGGCAGCCACACTGATATCTATGCCACTGTTATTAACCTCCACGTGGTCAAGGTCTCCATAGTTCGATTTCCCGAAACGGCTGATGATGGTATATTTACCGGCTACCGGGAAAAGCAGGCGCCCCTTATTGGACACAAACGACCCGGTGAGCGCGCGGTCCGCATCGGCGACTCCCGACTGACCGGCTGACACCGACGGTTTCTTGCCCGGCTGAGAAGGTTTGGCCGACTGTTGCTGACGGCGACGGCGTTCTTCCTCCTCCCGCTGGCGGCGGGCTTCCTCGGCTATAATCCGGTCGAGTTCCTCGTCGAGCCGCTTGGCGTAAGCCCGTTTCTCGGCGAGAACCTTGTTCAGGGTCGCCTGTTCGTTTTTCAGATTGTCGACAACCTTTTTCGACTCGGCTTTCCTCGAATCGAGGACCGATTTTGCGGCGGTCAGTTCGTTGACAGCGTTTGTATGGCTTGAGACAAGCTCGCCGAGACGGAGCTCGTGAGCGGCGAGAGTATCGGCCGACTCCCTGAGTTCGCCAACTTCCCGGTTTATAGCCCGTTCGAGCTGACGGAGATAGTTGAAACGGCGGGTAGCCTGACCAAAGGACTTCGACGAAAAAAGAAAACCGATCGAATTGATCTGATGGCGGCGTACACGGCTCTCGCGGAGAGTTTTGGCGACTTCGGTCTTGAGGACCGACACTTTACTTTTCAGGTTAGCGATTGTGTCGGTCATCGCGGCCCGCCTGATTTCGATTTCGGTTATCCGGTCGCGGAGTTCGCCGATGGTCGCCTCCTGAGCCATTATCTGCCCGCTGAGTTCTTCGAGACGGTTAAGCTGATCGCGGGTCTTGCGTTCGTTCTCGGTGATTTTCTTTTTGGTCTCATCAATTTCCCGGCGCGTTTTCTGCTGCTCCTGCTTGACGGTCGCGCTTGTCCGCGCGGGAGCTGCGGGCTGTTTGGGCTTCTTTGACTTGACCGCCGTGGTTTTCGCCGGCTTCTTCGCGGGGGCCGCTTTCTTTTTCGAAGCGGCGTCGACCGACGTAACGGCCACAAGGAGCGCCGCCACAACCACGAGAATTATTCTCACAGACCTTTTCACCGCTTAAAACGAAATGGATTTAAGTTTATTTTGAAGTGTTTCCATCGTCAGACGTTTTGCGCCGCGGGGAATGGAGAACGACGGGACATCGAGCGGAACGACATTCCATTTGGCACCGCGGAGATTCCATTCGAGCGATGCTTCAACATCACCCTTACCGGTCGACGCACTGACACCGACCAGACCGGCCACCGGGCCTACAGGAGTCTCGGTAACTTCGCCGACCGTAACAGTCGCAGGAGCACCGGCGGGGACGTCACGCATCCCGAGCATCATGTCCTGAATATCACCGAGAGTCAAGCCTTTCCCGCTTTCACCGAGAAGAGCGGCGAGCGGTTCGGCAAAATACATTTTGTGATATTTGTCGACGAGAAAAACCGAATCAGCCGTGGCACGGACAACGGCAACCTCCATGCCGATAAACCTGATCGAAATATGCACGAGCGAGTCGCGGACCATCGTCGCGCGCCCCGAAGCCGACATCGACATCGGTTTATCGAGATCAAGACTGACAGGCATACTGACCGACCGCCACGAGCCAGAGGAGCCAAGGGGCGCAGCCGAAGCACGGTCGGCCACAGAGACAGATTTCCTGGACGAGCCACAACTGTTGACAAACAGCAACAGGCCGAGAACCATCAGAAAAGTTAATATCCAGTGCCAGATTTTTTCCATCATAGTTTCAAAAATTTTTTATTCAGTTTTTAACCGGAGCCGGATTGTCATCAAACCGTTTCATCCAGTTGGTAAAGTCTTCGTCATCGGTTTCCAGGCCTTTCAACCAGAGGCCGACCGAATAGGCGGCATAATCGTCGCCGAGGGCGCGACAGATATGGAACAGGTGAGTCAGATATTCGGGGATTGAGTTTTTGTCGATTCCGACTTGGTGACAGAGAACAAAAATCAGGTTGGCGAGTGTTCCGCTGTCAATTTCCGTGAGGCTTTCGCCCTCGATTTCGAGCAGTTCCAACACCGGTTTGAGTTCCTTGTACATGGCTTCACGGTCGACAATCAGGGTCATGTCTACCTCGCCGTTGGTTCCGTATTTCGGGCGATCGGCGAGGACCTGCATCATTTCGTCGTAGGCCTCGCGGTCGCGTCCGAGCTTATGGAGAATCCAGGCCCGGGTGTCGAGCGTAGTGACGGCCCGTTTTATCATCAGCGAACTGTCGGCGAGGGCAAGAGCGTGATCAAGGTCGCTTCCTTCCTCGCCCAGATAGTAGGCGATATTGTTCAGCGACATGGCGCGGTCGTTCGGATCGCGGGCATAATCAAGAATATCTTCGAGCATCACGGCCGCTTCTTTCATCCGGCCGAGCATGTAGAGAGTCTGGGAATGATAGCTTTTGGTCGCGAACCATACATCGTTGACCATTTCGTCGAAAGTCGCCGTGTCTTGCTCGGCAATCTCGGCCTGACCGTTGAGTTCAAGGCTTTTTCTGACGGCACGGCGGATGTCGTCGAACTTAAACCGGCTGTATTCGTCGGCCGCCTCTTCGTGACGTCCCATATTGTTGAGCCACACGGGATAGAGGAGACGGTAGTTCACATTGTCGGGCGCCCGTTCGTTGAGATTCTGAATCACGGGACCAAGCCCGGCGATGCTGTCGGTCCCGAGAATCCGGGTTACGATCCAAGAATTGATCTGGAGGCTGTCGGGGTGGGCGTCGGCATAGGCAAGGAGAAGCGGATGACTGGCATACTGGACCCACGGTTTGTTGTCGACATTGGCGAGTCCGCGGATAGCGTCCCAGTCGTCGGCAAATTCCTCGGCGACGAGAGCCGAAGCCTGATAGATCGAATCTGCAAGCGAAAGAATGA
This sequence comes from uncultured Bacteroides sp., assembly GCA_964454925.1. Lineage (GTDB taxonomy): Bacteria > Bacteroidota > Bacteroidia > Bacteroidales > Muribaculaceae > CAG-873. The sequence continues at coordinate 13,491 of CAYVXC010000018.1, read as the reverse complement.
ACCGCGAATGGTCCTCGTCGACCGCGCGGCCGGCCATAAGCTCGTCGCCGGCACTGATGACAAGGTCGATTTTATCCTCGATGTCGATATCCGGGCGTCGGACACTTCGGGCGACCGCGCTGACAAGGTCGATCGAGTCGGCATGGGCGGTAAGCGATTTGAAAAGTCGCGAGATCATCTGGCCCGACGGATTTTCCTCGAATATCTTCAGACGGAGACGGTTGGCCTGTTCCTCGCGGCCGATAGCCGTATAAGCATCAAGCAACACCGGACCGATTACAGGGTCGGTCGAATAGGAATCGACCAGTTCGGAAGCACGCTTCTCGATGGCCGCCGTGTCGTTTTTAAGCGAAAGCATCCTGAAAGTCACCTGTTCGATGGCCGGATTGACCCCGACACGGGCACGAAGCGAATCGGCGTCGACGAGAATTTCGTCGGCGATATCGTCGGGAGTCCGTCCGGCAATATAGTCGCTGAAAGTGTCGGCGATGTCGGTCTGATCGGTATTTTCAGCCACGAAAGCCCTGACATAGGCCCACATCGCGTTGGCCATAGTGCTTTCGGGATTATTCTCGACCCAACGCCTGATGGTTTCGTACTGACTTCGGGGAGGGAGACCCGAAACAATGGCCGAATAGTATCGGTCGGGGGCGACGGGATGATCTTTGAGCATATCGGCCATGACAGAGGACATTGCGCTCATGATCGCCCGGTCGTTCGTGAGAGTCAGCTGATCGAAGATCGCCCACTCGACCGCGTCGGGAGTCTCGGCCGTCCGCCGGATATATTCCGACATCAGCATCTTTGCATAACGCGCCGAGTCGTCGAGCGCAAGCGATTGAGAGGCACTGATGTAGGCGGCCGTCCGCGCAAGTCTTGCCCTGGAATCGGTGTCGTCGGTCTTTTTACGCGACGCCAGGACACAGTTAAACACGACGCTGACAGCCATTGCAACAATGACTGCCTGCACCGATAGATTCTTTTTCAAAAAGTCAGGTTTCATTGACGGAACGGGCCGATGTTTCATTCAACACCGGTGTGGCCGAAAGCGCCGTCACCGCGTTTGGTCTTGTCAATTTCGTCAACCGGCTCCCAGGTTACATGGATGTAGGGAGTAATCACCATCTGACAGATCCGTTCGCCGGGATTGATTGTAAACGGCTCGGTTGACAGATTGATGAGAATGACACCGATTTCGCCGCGATAGTCAGCATCGACCGTGCCGGGGGTGTTGACCAGGCTGATTCCGTGTTTCAGCGCAAGACCGCTCCGGGGCCTCATCTCGATCTGATAGCCGGCCGGGAGCTGAACGCGGAGTCCGGTCGGAATCAGGCGGCGTTCCATCGGGTTGAGAACAACGGGTTCGGTGACATTGGCACGGACATCCATGCCGGCGGCTTCAAACGTTTCGTAGGCGGGGAGTTCCTGACCGCCGTCGTTGACTATTTTAACTTTGATATGTTCCATTACTGAAGGAAATTTCTGGAGAAGTGAGAAAGATTTTTTACACGGTTACCCGTCGGGTAATCTGTCCGGCTTTGAGAATGAACACACCGCGAGTTCCGATTTTCACGCGCGTCACTCCGGGCTGAACGTTCTGCTGGGCCACGAGCTGACCAAGAATCGAATAGATCCTGACGGTCACCGGACGCGACACCGTGACATAGATGTAGCCCTCTTTGGCGGTGACATCCACACGGTCGGCATCGTCCGACGCACTCTGAACCCCGGTCTGAATCTGTTCCCAGACCGGCGGACGCACAGGACCGGCCACGGTATCAGATACCGAGGCCGCGGCCAACAATGCTGTGACAAATATCAGCGCAGTCCTTTTCACACCCCAAAATTAATGTTTTTCCTTCAAGTTGCCAAATTTTCTTTATATATTGTATGGCTTGATTTTCGGCAAGGTGTCCGAGGCCACCCACCCCGCCGACTCACCGGCGCCATCGAGTCCCGTTGCACGCGAGACCATGTCGACAACCGCGTCCTCGATGTCAGCGAGAACGAAAGAATCGACCGGCGCTCCGGAAAGAGTCACGATTTCGGTCACACCATCCCGATTCGTCCTTACTGTCAGCCCCGAACGCCTTTCGACAGTAAAGACGGCACTTTCGACAAGCCTGGTCACAGCGGCTTCGTCAAAATCGGTAATCATTGAGCCGCGGCGGTTCGCGTCGCCGGCGAGCATGGCCATGGCCATTATCCGGTCTGTAATTCTGTTGATCATATTCTTCCTTTTAAAAGTTTGATGGCCCATTCGACCGAAATGTAAAAACGGGGCGCTTTCTGCATCTGGATCAGACGGATGGCCATGTCTTTTTCATAGCCGTCGATTTCGATATATTGTCTCATCAGGCCGAGCAGGCGACGGTGGCGGGCAGCCAGATGGGACCCCGACGCAAGGAGTTTCTTTTCGTCGGCACAGTTGCGGCGCGCCCAGAGCTTGTAGAGCCACAGCGATTCGACATAATAGGAGGGCGCTTTGTGATAGACCGAAAGGACAGCCACACGGCGGACGGTCGGGACACGGCCCGTGCGCTTGATTTCGTCGGTTCTTATCCGACGCGCGACTTCAAGCAACGCTTCGTCGCGACGGATGGTCATAGGACGGATTGTTCCGGAGGTTTTCATAGAATTTCGAGTTTGTTGATCCTCACTTCGTTCGGATCAGTGTGAGACAAAAGATTAAAGGACGGAGAGAAGACGGTCGCGGGCGTCGATTCCCGAGCGGAAGGTTTTCAGGATGTCGGCCAGGGCGATGGTCGCATTCGTGACCTGCTGGCGATATAGGTCCGCGCCGGTATTCCCGGCCGTGGCCGTTCCTCCGCTCAGAGCCTCGTTGACACCCGACGAATCCTGAAAAAGTTTCAGTTCGATTTCGAGCAGACGATGGGCCTGATTGTCGCCTCCGTTGGTGGCCATCTGCTGGGGAAGCGGACCGGGAGCACCGGTGATAGGCAGGATTCCGGTCGGGGAAGCCCAGTTTTCGGCGACATCGCTCAGAGTCAGCCCGCGCGGAAGCTGATTGACGGGATAGAGAAGGACTCCCTTTGCCGACGAGGACATGACGCGGTCAATGAGGACAATCAGACGGTTGATGTGCTGCTGTTGGCCGACGAGGTCCTCGACGAACGGATGAATCTCGCCGTCGATCAGAGGATAGAACTTAAACACGAACGGATGGCGGCCGTGGCGCCACGGCGAACGGTAATCGGCGAGGACAATCCCGTCAGGTGTCAGCCAGCGACACCGCCAGACGATTCCCGCGTCAGCGGGGTCTTCGGCCGTGCCAATATAGTATTCGCGCGTCCACATCTCGATCACCCTCACCCTCCCCGGGCGAGCCCGACGGAAGCTGACCGCCGCCGGTTCCTGAGTCGGGGCCGAGAAAGATTGCCCGTATTCAGCCGCTTCGGCGACGGCACGGCTGATGATGTCGTCGACCTCGGCCCGGCGCCGGGGTGTAGTCCCGAATCTCATCACCATCTCGCCGGGCGACATGTCGTGGAGCATCCCGACAACGTCGACGTCATAGCCGCGGGGATCGCGGAAGTCGTTGATAAAGAAAGTGTCGGGCGAGACATTTTCGACCGTCGGACGATAGTATCGGAGAGGATTGTCGTCGGCCGCGCGCTGGATAGCCTGGCCCGAAATGAGGAATTCTTCGAGAAGACGGCTGTCAAGCTCGTCGAGAAGACCGTCGGTGTCTGAGGACGCGGAGGCATACCATCCGGAGGTTTCGGCGACGTCCCTGTATCTGCCGACGATAGTCTTGACCAGACGGCGGATCAGATTGTTGGTCAGCGGTTGCATCCCTTCTCTCATCAGCATGTCGCGCTCGGTCATCGACCGTCCTTCGCCGTCCCTGACCGGGTCGCGCCACTGGTCGCCGTAGGTAAATTGCTTCAGCCGCTCGCGCTTGGCCGCCAGTTGACTGCGGGCGCTCCAGAGAGCATAGGCGAGGCTGAGTGCTTCAGTCTGTTTTTTCATAGGTCGGATTATGTTTCGGTTTCCAGAATCTCACGGGCCTTGGCCGGAATTTCATTAAGCAGGAGTTCATCGAGGACATAGATTTCATCGCCGGGGTCGGTGACCGCCCGGCAGCTCACGATTCCGGGGGTCGCGACGCCGTCGGGACCGACAAGGGTCCATTGGCGGTCGGCGCCGATGACGGCCGTGAAACGCGAGCGGCCATATCGGTTGGCAAGCGCCCGGATGGCGGCGCGGTCGGCGTCGCTGGCCGTGTCGAGGACTTCGACCGGTCGGTCTCCGACGGTCATTTCGAGAAGGCGGACCGTGTCGGCGGGAACAATGACGCGCCATCGGCCGGAACCTTCGGGCCGGAGGTTCACGCGGTCGGCGATGTCGGCCGTTTTCAACAGCGCCGGGTCTCCGTCGCGGAGGAGCCCGAGATACCATGTACGCATCGCCTGTCGGAGAACGTCGTCGACCTCAAGGCCGTCGAAACGCTCGATCGAGCAGTCGGCGAGCGCCGGCTCAAGAAGGGCGCCGCGGCGCCACTTCCCGAGCATCTGGGTGTCGCTCAGCGTGATAATCATGACTGTTCGGCGGGGGTGCAGACAATTCTCATGTGGGCATCGGGATGACGCAGGACGAGACACGAGGCTTCGGTAATGACCACCGCGTCGGTATTGCGCTGGCCCGAGGCGCGGAGGTTGAGGGTCTCGACCGAGAAGGGCACGTGACAATACTTGGTGAGCAGACCGGGATCGACCAACATCCCGTCGTCGGCGTGGCCACACTGGTCAAAGACCTCGCTCATGATGACATAGATTGTCCCGAAATTTGTTTTGATCTCGCGGAATTCGAGGCCCCAGCGCGTCATGGTCGAGGTACCGGTCAGAATACGCTCGTGACCGAGATTCGAAAGGCGTTCGATCAGTCCGCTGCCGCCGATGAGGATTTTGCGGCTGTTGCCACGGCCGCCGGTGAAGGCCCGGCGCGAAATGGCGATCAAGGTAGACTCGTCGAGTTTCGCGGGGTCGTATGTCACCTCCTGGCCGGCCTGCCACCAGATTCCGCCGGTGAGATAGATGTCTTCGTTCTTGACGGGGTCCTTGAAGGTCATGCAACGGCCGAAAAGGAAATTCTTCTCCATGCCCTGACGCATGTCGATGATCGCCACCTCTTCCTGGTCGCTGAAATTCCAGCCTACTTCCTTGTTGGCGAGGCGATGGAGCGTACTTTCCTCGACTTGCATTTTAAAAATTTGACAAAGATTTTCTTTTTTGCGCGGAAGAGCCTCGAACTGAGCGGTCTGAACGTCGAGTTCAGCCGCCGCACGCCCCATGCGGACAATTGTCTTACCGGCTTTCATCGTGGCCAGAAAAGCCGCCTTATCTTTATTCTTCAGGGTCGGCGCAACGACACGCACACCGCGTGCGACATCGCTTTCGAGGACATAGAGCATCACGTCCCCGGGAGCCATCAGAGTCTCCGACACCGAGAAAATGGCGTTTTTGTTGGTCTTCATCATGAATTCAAGATTACCGGTCTCGCTTTCGAGAAAGTCGTCGGCGGTCAGATCGGCGCTGAGTTTGGCCGAAATATCCTTGGTTTCGACGGCATAATAGTTGACTTTCATCGAACCGACGCGACGCACATCGCCGTGGCGCGAAATCTGGTCGATCGGGGTCGACATGGGTCGGATTTTAACCAATCGGTTGTCGACTTCGTTGCGGAGAACTGTGCTGTGGGCCGCCGTGAGGGCTGTTGTTGCCGGGCCGTTGGAAATCTGTACGCTGTTTTCGCCCGAATAGACCTGTGTGGTGCCGGCTCCGGCGCCGGCCGTGTTTGTTTGTGTTGACATAATTTTAAATTATAAAATTGATAAGTTTAAAGGATTACTTCAGTTCTCCCACACATCCGGTCGCGTCGAGTTGAGAAAGTTACATCTGGTCGGCGCATTTTCGCGGGCGGCGGCCTGACGCTCATTCACTTCTTTGACGGCACGCTGATAGCCACGCTCTTCAGCAGCTGCGATCTGTTGACCGATGCGCTCCACCGCGTTGGCCACGGCGCGTTCGACGATTGCGTCGATGTCGGGAGTTTCGGGAGATTTAGGATTCTCGGGAATTTCGGCGGTTGGTTCCGCCGGTTCGGGTTGAGGTTCGACCACCTCGTCTTCGGTTACTTTTTCTTCTTCGTCCATCGTGTTTGAAATTATACGTTAAATAATTTGTCGCCGGTTTTGACTTTGCAAAATTACAATTCTAAAATTGCCTTGTCAATATCCAAACTTATATTTAACACAATTTTAACACAACACCCTCATCGCGGCAATCATGGACACTCACAAAAAAAGACAATATACCGGCACTGCCGTAGGGACGTTTTTCCAAACGTCCCCTCTGAAATTCAGCAATTTACGCCGTGGACGTTTAGAAAAACGTCCCTACATTTCGCTTGAATTAGCTGTTCTGCGACACCCCTCGCGATGCCGGCGGAATGAACCGCCGGAGGCGGTGAAATTGTCAGAAACCCCATGTGCCAACATGGGGACCGGGGGGGGGGACATCTCACAAACCAAACGTCGGAGACGTGAGTTTATGGGGAACAGTACGACACCGCTTCTCCGAAGCTCTTGTTTCTTTGCTACTTACCACCCCACGTTAGCACGTGGGGTTTCTATCAGCCTCGCATCCTCCGGATGCTCCGAGACCGATTGAGAATGTCACACAACCACGTGTTTCCCTCTCTCGCGCGTGGACTAACGAACAGCCGGAGGCCACTCCTATGTTTGATAATTAGCAATATTTATTGATTTTCACTCCAAACTATATCTTCTCCTCCCCACGTGATTCCACCTGGTTCGGAATCTAAGCCATACTGATTATTGGCGGAGTATGCTTCATTTACTCTTTCATCCACATTATTGCCCCCTATATCATAAGTTTCATATTCGGGTGCTATTTCTTCAACTGCTGCAGCCTCAACTGCCTCCAACGAGTCCACTTCATTTCCAGTCTTTTCTCCTTGCGTTTTAAATATAGCCAATAACACTATTACCAGTATTATTATAATGAATCCGGCTATCAGGCATCCCGACGACGTTCCTTCTTCGTTGCTATTTTTCTCTCCTTTCGGCACCTGTTGGTTTGTGATGACTTTGATCGGGCGGGAGGGGAATGTTATCGGGTGACGTATGGTGGTGGCTTCGTCAGCCGTAGATGATGCAGCCTGAGGTGGGTTTAGTGCCGCAAGGAAAGCTTCAACAGTGTGATAGCGTCCTGAGCGAGAGGGAGACATTGCTTTGATAATAGCCGCCTGAACATAATCCGGGACAGCGGTCGGAAAAACAAGAACTTCGTCAACAAGTGACGGAGCCTCGGACGGCCGTTCTCCGGTCAAGAGGTAATAGAGTGTTGCGCCAAGCGAGTATACGTCGGTCTGAGCACTGAATTCACTAACTCCACCCGATTTATATTGTTCCATCGGTGCGTAGCCCGCACTGATGCCAACCGGTGTCGTAGATGTCTGATTGCCACCCTTATCATAATGCTTCGAAAGACCGAAATCAATAAGCATAGCGCGGTCAGAAGTTGAATCGACAATGATGTTAGCGGGTTTGACATCCAGGTGATTGATATGCAAATTGTGGAGATATATCAATGCGTCTCCGACCTGACGGATGTACCCGATCGCGCGAGTGAGCGAAAGTGGCCCATCCTCCTTGACGATGGTCTGCAAATCACGCCCATCAATAAAATCCATGACATAATAAGCCGTTCCGTTTTCCTCAAAGGCATTATTGACAGCTACGATCGAATCGTGTTTTAGCGACGCGAGCCGTCGAGCCTCGCTCAAAAACTTTGCTTTTAGTCGGTGAGATAGTTCGGCGTTCTCTTTACTGGCAATTGACGCATCCGACATATCAGACTCGCGGTTATACATTCCCCGAGGGAAGAATTCCTTGATAGCCACGCGTTTTCCGATATTCTCCATCACGGCAAGATAGGTTATACCGAAGCCTCCGCGCCCGAGGACGCTGACAATACGATAATCACCTCTATAAAGCGATGTTCCGGAGCTGAGGGTCTGAGATGAATTCATGGTGTTGGAAACGATTGACAGTCAATTTGCCCACAAAATTAAGATAAATATGCCGAATCACCAACCGTTCGTAAAAGTTTTCATGGAGATTAAAGACAAGATAACAGGAGAATCGGTGAAGTTATTTTGGCTGTCTCGCAAAATTTCATTAAATTTGCATTTCACAAGCAAAATGATTCAACTCCGCGACATAAACAAATCATACGACCGCCTGCAGGTTCTGCATGGCGTTTCGCTTGATATCGTACCCGGTCGGCTGACGGCGATCGTCGGTCCGAGCGGCGCGGGCAAATCAACACTGCTCCACATCATTGGTTCGCTTGACCGCCCGGATTCGGGTTCGGTCGTGTTTGACGGAACGGATGTCACGTCCCTGTCGGCGAAAAAACTTGCGGATTTCCGCAACCGTCACGTCGGGTTTGTCTTCCAATCCCACCTTCTCCTACCCGAATTCACGATCGAAGAAAACGTAATGCTCCCCGCGCTGATCGGCGGTTCTTCCCGTGGCGAAGCGCGCCGTCACGCCCGCGAACTTCTTGACCGCATGGGTCTCGCTGACCGTCTCGGCCATCGTCCGGCCGAACTTTCGGGCGGAGAGTGTCAGCGCGCGGCCGTCGCACGTGCGCTCATCAACAATCCCGGGGTCATCCTCGCCGACGAGCCGTCGGGAAGCCTCGACAGCGAAAACCGCGCGAATCTCCACCGGCTGTTTTTCAGCCTACGCGACGAACTCGGCACAACCCTCGTCATCGTGACCCACGATCTGACGCTGGCGCGCGACGCCGACCACGTCATCACCCTGGCCGACGGCCGGGTTGTGACAACAAAAACCGACAATTCTACACAACAATAAATTTTCCAGAAACAGATTCCCAAAAACAATGAAAAAAAATCTTCTTTCCCTCTGTTCAGTTCTGACAATCGTACTGGCCGCACTCGCTCTCCCTTCGTGCAACAGCAAATCAGATACTCCCGACTGGACCGACTCGACGATGCAGGACGTCGTTACCCTCACCGGCGCAACCGATAAGGGCTTCTCGGTCGTCTTCAGAAAAGAAAACGACTCGCCGCTGATCACCCTGACTTTCTCGGGCGACAATCAGCGCATCGACACGTCATACGTTAAGGTCGGCCAGCGTTTCCTGCTCGCCTACACCCCCGAATCGGGTCTTCCCTACGTCAGCGGTCCGGCGACGGCATACGGCTACAGCCCGATTCCCAACGTCAAGCTGTCTTTCGGAAGTGTCGACGGCAACCAGTCATGGATGAGTGAGGAAATCCGCGTTCTGTCTCTCTGGCGCACCGGCAACTGGATCAACCTGAACTGCACGGCTCCCATGAAACAGACCTACAAGAAACTCGCGCTCGTTGTCGACGAAGCGACCAAAGACAACGAAATCCCGACCGCCTATCTTCTCTATCTGTCGGACAACATGGTCGAAGCTACCGAACAACAGCTCATCGCCACCTTCGACATCTCCGAAATCTGGAGCAACGACAAATACAAAGGCCTGACCGTCGTTGTCGCCAACGCCGCCGGCCAACACCGTTTCCCCTTCTCGAAGGACGGTCAGGAGGTCATCAAGCCCAACAACTAATAGAATCACTGTATTTATCTTAAAATAATTTTATAAACATCAATCATCTAAAAACACCACAATCATGGCAAACAACGAACAACAGAACCAACTTAAAATAGAGCTCACTCCCGAAATCGCCGCCGGAAACTACTCAAACCTGGCCGTCATCGCTCACTCGGCCGGCGAATTCTTCTTCGATTTTATATCTGTAACTCCCAACATGCAGAACGCCAAGGTTCAGACCCGCGTAATCATGACTCCCGAAAACGCCAAGAACCTTCTGTTCGCTCTCCGCGACAATCTTGCTAAATACGAAGCAACCTTCGGCGAAATCGAACGCAAGACTCCCAAAAACGCCAACGGCAACGAAACCGCTTTCAAAGCCTGATTTAAGAAAATCAACTTCAACATCCAGTTAAAAACAGTCACCAGGTCCGCACTATGAAACCAAACAATCTCGTCATCTACAATTCCTTGTCGCGCAACAAAGAAACGTTCACTCCGTTGCATCCGCCGATGGTCGGGATGTATGTATGCGGACCGACTGTCTATGGTGACGGCCATCTGGGCCACGCCCGCCCGGCCATCACTTTCGATATTGTGAACCGATACCTCAGCCACCTCGGCTATCGTGTCCGCTATGTCCGTAACATCACCGATGTCGGCCATCTCGAACACGATGCCGACGAGGGCGAGGACAAAATCGCTAAAAAGGCGCGGATCGAACAACTCGAGCCGATGGAAGTGGTCCAGTTCTACTCCAACCGCTATCACGACGCGATGAACGCGCTCAACGTTCTTCCCCCGTCGATCGAGCCCCACGCCTCGGGTCACATTATCGAACAGATCGAATACATCAAGAAAATCCTTGATGCGGGCTATGCATACGAATCGGAAGGCTCGGTCTACTTCGACGTTCCCAAATATAACCGCGAAAAAGGATATGGCCAACTTTCCGGCCGCAACATCGACGAGCTCCTCGCGACCACCCGTCAGCTTGACGGGCAGTCGGAGAAGCGTAATCCCGCCGATTTCGCCCTCTGGAAAAAAGCCGCGCCCGAACACATCATGCACTGGCCTTCGCCCTGGTCAGAAGGTTTCCCTGGCTGGCACCTCGAGTGCTCGACCATGTCTGAGAAATATCTGGGCGAGACGTTTGACATCCACGGTGGCGGCATGGACCTAAAGTTCCCCCACCACGAGTGTGAGATCGCCCAGTCGGTCGCTCACAACGGCCACGAGTCGGTGAGATACTGGATGCACAACAACATGATCACCATCAACGGGAAAAAGATGGGCAAATCGCTCGGCAACTTCATCACCCTTCAGGAATTTTTCGAAGGCAGCCATCCGTTGCTCGAGCAGGCCTACTCGCCCATGACGATCCGCTTCTTCATCCTCCAGGCCCACTATCGCGGAACTCTTGATTTCTCGAACGAAGCCCTTCAGGCCGCCCAGAAAGCCCTGACACGTCTGACCGAGGCCTACAACCGTCTCGACAATCTGACAGCTTCGGACACCTCGACTCTCGACACCGACCCGGCCGTCATTCTTGAGAACGCATACGCCGCGATGGACGACGATTTCAACACCCCGATCGTCATAGCCAACCTTTTCGAGGCCGCCCGCCTCGTCAACATGGTCAACGACGGCAAGGCCACCGCTACCGCGGGCCAGATCGACACCCTCAAGACCATTTTCAACACATTCCTGGTCGACATCCTCGGCATCCGCGTCCAGACCGATGCTGTTTCGGCAGCGGGCGAAAACGACACCAAGCCCTATCACGACGCCGTCGATCTCCTTCTCGAAATGCGCCGTCAGGCCAAAGTCGACAAGAACTGGGCGCTCGCCGACCAGATCCGCGACCGTCTGACCGAAATCGGTTTCCAGGTCAAGGACACCAAAGACGGCTTCGAATGGTCGTTGAAACAGTAAAATTCCCATAGCGACAATGACCGTCAGCGAGTTCAGCCGGCAAGTCAAGGAAAATCTTCCCTACTCTCCCAATCCTCAGCAGGGCGCCGTTATCGACGCCCTTGCTCGCTTTTTGGCCGGTGTGAGATCCTCGGCCGGGCGCCCGGCGGCTCCGTCGGTCCACCCGGCTTTCATTGTCAACGGCTATGCCGGGACGGGTAAGACTTCGATCGTCGGCGCGCTCGTCAAGGCCCTTCGACAACTCGACGTCAACACCGTCCTCATGGCGCCGACCGGTCGGGCGGCCAAGATTCTGGCCGACTACGCGGGTATGGCGGCCTCGACAATCCACCGGCGAATATACCGCCACTCTATCAACGGCGAAATTCCGCCACTGAAAATCAATACCGACCACGACACAGTCTACATCGTCGACGAGGCTTCGATGATTGCTGACGCGGCTTCGGGGCAACCTCTCCTCGAAGACCTTCTTCAGTATGTTTTTACGTCGGACAACCCGCGGCTGATTCTGGTCGGCGACACGGCCCAGCTCCCGCCCGTCGGCGTGGCTGATTCGCCGGCTATGGATCCCGACCGTCTCCGCGAACTCGGGCTCAGGGTGACGCGGGCGACCCTGACCAAGGTTGCGCGCCAGGGCGCCCGGTCGGGCATCCTGGCCAACGCCGTCAATATCCGCCGGTCGATGGATACCGACCCGTTCGCCATACCCAAAGTCATCACCACTCCGTTCAGCGACGTTGAGGCCGTGGGCCACGAAGACCTGCCCGAAGTCATCGACCGCTGTTATCGCCGCGACGGAATCAACGAAACCGTCATCATCACGCGCTCCAACCAGCGGGCCGCCATGTTCAACCGCGCCATCCGTTCCGAGGTGCTCTATCTCGAAGAAGAACTGACCCGGAACGAGCCTCTGATGGTCCTCAAGAACAATTACTTCTGGAGCCGCAAGGTCAAAGGCCTCGATTTAATCGCCAACGGCGTCACCCTGATTGTCGAAAAGATTCTCGGAACGGAGACACGCCACTACTCGCGTTTTGCCGACGTCGTTCTCGCCGTCCCCGACACCGACATCACCTTCGAAGCCAAGATATATCTCGACACACTCATTTCGCCCGAAGCGGCCGTTCCGGCTGAAAAACGCCGTCATCTCGCCGACTCCATTCTCCGCCAGAATCCCGGCCATGACCCGGCGAAAATCGGGTCGCTGCTTGCTTCCGACCCCTACTGGCAGGCGCTTCAGGTCAAGTTTGCCTACGCCGTCACGTGCCACAAAGCCCAGGGCGGACAGTGGCACAACGCCATCGTCGACATCGCCTACGTCAACCCCGATGCAGTCGGCCCGGAGTTCCACCGGTGGATGTACACAGCCGTGACCCGCGCCCGCACATCCCTCACCTTCCTCACCGACACCCCCTCTCACTAAGATTTTGCTTATGAAAAAAGCTTTACTCCTTACCGCTGTGGTCGCCTCGACCGCCGTAGCGCCCGCGTTTGCCAAAACCGTCAAGTCCGGGAACGGACGATCTGTTTCCGATATCCGCCAGGCTCTAAAAAAAGGACGGTCGCGTCCAGACAATGGTAACCGGGGACATTTCGCGAAGCTAAATAATGTCAAAAATTTGTCCAATCGGGCCAAAAGTCGTAACTTTGCACATTAATACACTCTAAACCAATCGACTTTAATTAGTATATTTCAAAATATTCCCCGATGCTTACCGCAAAACAGATCCGCGAATCGTTCAAAGAGTTTTTCAAATCCAAGGGCCACACAATCGTTCCCTCCGCTCCGATGGTCATCAAGGACGACCCGACCCTGATGTTTACCAACGCCGGTATGAACCAGTTCAAAGACATCATTCTCGGCAACAAAAAGCCTCAGCACACACGCGTCGCCGAC
>CAYVXC010000017.1:0-21104 GCA_964454925.1 uncultured Bacteroides sp. | reverse complement strand
ATCAGCACCGACTTCATGTGTTACACCCGACGCGGTTACGGGGTCGATTATCTTGACACAACCGACCCCGTCTGGAACGTCCGCGCGACCTATTGTCCTCCGCGTCATAATCGCTGGGTATTCATCGCCGACGGTTTTGACCTTCTTCACAAACTGTCGAACGTAAATTACGCCGTGACAGCCACAGGTCGCACAGTCAGCTACACCAACACAATTCCGCGCTATCTTCTCCTGTCGATTCTGTATCGCTTCAACATTCAGCCGAAGAAGCACTGAACGTTTATTTGCGGATAATTGCCGAAGGTGAATCTTCATTGGCTCCGTTGATCTCATTCTGACGGCGGAGCTCTTTGCCATACCCGATTGTGTAAGTGACAGAGAAGTTAAGCCTGGCATGAGCTGTCGAGTTATATGATGTCTGATATTCGGTTAGGCGGGGAGTGACTTGTTCCCAATATTCTGACTCCCATCCGCGACGCAAGAAATTGTTGGCCGACAGATTCAGATACCACTGACCGTTTCCCCAGCCGATTCCGAGGTAATGGAAACTGCGCGAACGGATAATGATGTTTGAGTTTTCGGTCAGCTTTTTCTGGCTATTACCCCAGGAAGCAACCACGTTGAAGTTTTTCCAATAGTAGGAAGCTTGAAGCTGAACTCTTAGCGGATTGCAGGTCGTCCGGTAGATACCGGTCGTGTGATAAAAGTTCTGGGAAACATTGGCGTACAACTGAAGGCTGTTTTTAAGCAGTTTGTAATTTACAGACGCTCCAACATAGCCGTTCTTGTAATCCCCGTTGTTGATAAACGTTCTCAAGAGTGCCGATTCGCCGTATGGCTCAAAGATGGTCGCAACGCGATTGAAATTGACGTTGTATCCACCAAAAACCGCGGTTGACAGTTTGTTTCCGAGGAACCAGTTGTAGGCTAAATTCGACACCAGTTGTCGTTCGTTCTTGAGATTCGGATTGCCCGACAGATAGAGGACCTCGTTGTTCTGGATAACGTCACCCGAACGCAAATCAATGCTCGGTGTCAATGTCTGATAGTACATGAAAGCCGAGATCCGCGAGTTTGCAGCCGGACTCACGGAGAAGTTGAGACGACCATAAGGGTAAACATCGTGTTCGATATGGCGATTCAATGAATTGCGTTCGTAACCGACACCCGCGGTCACGGTGAGTGATGTGCGTTTAGTAGAATACGAATACATGAGGTGACCGGTGGCTGTCAGAACATCCATCCTGTTCTTTGATAGGTTTGACCGCAGGTAGGACACATCGTTTGTGTTTTCGAATATTCTGGCGAATAGTTGAAGCCGGTTTTTATTGTTTAATGCTTTAAGACCTGTCACCCCTAAGCCATAACTGTAGGCGTCTTCCTTGATCAGATAGTCTATCGGCGAACCCGGAGTAGGGGAGTAAAGGCTATTGACGTTTCGGTGGATATAGCTGAATGACGGAGTCAATGTCAGCGCTCCTTTGTTCCCGAAGAAAGACTGAAACGAGCCGTTATAGGATACGTAGTTAGAATGGTTCGGGTTGCTCTTAAGATATTCCTGAGCTTTATCACCGTTCAGGTTGAAGTCCAGTGTACCGGCCTGACGGCTTTCGGGAACAGAAGTGTGCTTGAAGCTGACGGAGTTTTGGGTCGCAAAATTTTGGTTACCATAGGATGCGCGGAATGTAACGGGATAACCGTTCTGGCGTTCGTGAGCATCCTTCATTGTTTCTGTACGCATGACTTTGTGAGTATTCCCGGACTCGCCCAGGGTATAAGTCGTTTTAGTATCAGTCCCGTTATGGCGGTAATTCGAATTATCCGTGCCTGCAAACAGATCGTAAGTTACTTTCTTGTAAGTAAACTTGCTGAACACCGACGCACTGTTCTTGAACCCGTTAAGAGTCGACTCACTAAGCGATAATTTCGTGTAACCCCCGTATTGATACTCGGCGACGATAATGTTCAGGACCTTTTCGTTCCCGTTAAAGCGAGGATCGTCGGGATATTCGATCAATTCGATTTTCTTGACATCGCTCATCTTCATGCCTTGCAGTTGGTCAGCCGCAGCTTCCTGATAGTTTATGTACAGCGGAATCGTTTTGCCGAAAACATCTTTGACTGTAGTTGACCCCGGAGCAACTACAAGTTGAGGAACAGCCATTCGTCCGAGCAGGTCGAAGGCATCGCGCGAAGCGTTTTTCTGTCGCGTAGTCGGGATGAAAGTAGTTTTATCAGGGCTGAATGATGTCGATTGAGCTTCGACACTAACGGTATGCAACTGAATCGGTGCATCCTTTAAGGAGATGTCTCTGAGTTCAAAGCTCGCAGGTTTAAGATAGTCTGTACGGTAGCCTATCAGTGAGAATTTCAGGATAATATTTTTCTTATCGCACGGAATGGCGAAGCGTCCGAGAGCATCGGTAACACCATAGGTTACGACTGCTGAATCCTTAGGCGTAAGAGCCATCACAGTGACGTTGTCTAACGGATTTTTGGCTGCATCGATGACACGCCCGGTGTAGATATATTTTCCATGTTGGAGAGCTTCGATGAAAATTGAATTATCTTTCATTGAGACAGTCACAGGATTCAGTCCGATGAGTCGTCTGAGTGCATCGAGGGGATTATCGGTCTGCACTCGCGCCGAGGTCAGGTAGTTCTCAAGTTCGTTATAAATGAAATTGATATTGAGAGATGGATGGTCTTCCGCTATGCGGCTAAGAGCCTCGGCAAGCGGCTCGTCAGTAAATCGGTAGTTGAACGATTCCGCACGCGAGCAGATTGTTGCGATCAGCAACAATGTAAATATGATTGGTTTACGCATTGTTATTCGACGGTTATGGTGTTATCTTCAAGGACAAGATTGATTTTGCTGAAGCTATTAAGACGATTGACTACATCTTCAAGAGAAGAAGATTTGTCCCATTTGAAGAATAGTCTCAAATCTAATGTCCGGTCGCTTAAATATATGACGTTTGCGCCATAGAACTGAGCGATGGAGCTTAATATTTCCTTCAGTTTCCGGTCTTTGAAAATAATTTCCTCTGACGATTGATATGTCGTGAGAGTGTCGGCTGATTCCGGTTCAACCGAGATTTCGGCCTGGGTAGTAAGCGATTCCTCGACTTCGGTAACAATGTGCGACGAGGTGTCTGATGGCCTCGTATCATAAATATGTTTTATACCGACGGATACAACTGCAATTACGGCGAGAGAACCTATGACACCGATGGTCACTGCAGCGGCGTGTCGCGGAAAAACAAAGCGGTGAGGGCGCGACGGTTTTACAGTCTTTTTATTTGTCAGGAATTTTGAGGAAAAAGCTTCCCATTCAGATTCCATATCGAATTCCCCGGGGGCTGTGAGTGCGTCGGTTGTTCGACTCATCACTTCATAGGTCTTGCGGATTTCCGGGTCAGCAAGCAGGCGGTCAAGTTCTTCATCCGAGAATCTTTCGGGATGTTCCAGAACCTCAATCAGTCGGTCGGTTTTATCGGTCATCTTCGGTTAATTTTTGGCGTAATACATTGATTGCTTGACGAAGATGCTTGTAGACGGCCACTTCGCTGATTCCGAGCGAGGCTGCAATCGCGCTATATTTCATGCGTTTGGAGAATCTCAGGCTGACAACTTGCCTTGTACGCTCGGGCAGATATTGTCTGACGATTATCCTTATCCGTTCCATATCGGCTTCATCGGGCCACTCGCTATCCTCGATGTTTTTAAGGTCGAGAGCATACAGACTTTCGAGATGCTCGCGGACAGATTGTTGCCTGATATGTTTAAGACACGCGAATCTGACGCCGGTCATCAGATAAGAACTGTTAACCATCGTCAGATTCTCGTCAAGAAGCGACGCGAAGACATCGTGCACTATGTCGCGTGCTGTTTCTCGATTATGCACAAGCCCGACAGCGAGAGCCATCATCGGGCGGAAGTTAAGCCGGAACAGCCGTTCTATTTCATCATTCGTCATCATACAATAATGATAAACCGCCTGAACCGATTTTCCTAACCCCGGTCACCGAAAAAAAGTTTAAATTTTGCTGTAGCCTCCGTTGTATTACGGCAAGGTGTGTGGGGATTTAGATTGAATGGATGGTATGGAAGATGCTCCATATTTGGCCGTAATTAAAAGGAATCGTCGTGCTGAAAATGATTAGTTATCCGCGGTGTAGGTTATGAGGTAACGGAGGTTCTTTTCGGGAGCGGGTGCGTTGCTGTCTTTGGCGAAAGAGCCGTCGCGGCCATAATAGCGCTCGGTTTCATAGAAATGACAGATGCCGATGCCGGTATCGAGCACCGATGCCTTGCTTTTAGGTATATAGTAGAAGTGTACCTTGTTGCCGATGACCAGGGCGCGCCAGGGCTGGGAGTTGGTTGACGAGGGGGCAAGTCTCAGCATTGCCAAAGCCTCGTAGAAACGGTTATCTTCCGGGACGGGAGTTTCGAAATCGTCGAGGTGGAAAAGTTCGTCGAATGGTTTTCGGTTTTTGCTGCCGATGGCAAACCTGGTCAGCTTCTCTCTGAATGACGGTTTGTCAGCAACACCGACCGGACTGATAATCTTCAGTTCCTCGCCTTCGGGCCACGCTTCGCCCTTGTCGAAGTCCGAGCCCTTGAAGGTCGCGGCGATCCAGCATGTTCCGAGACCGGCTTCCCAGGCTTTGAGGACGACTTGTTCAAATTGGAAACCGGCTGTCAAAGCCGATGCTTCGTCGCTTCCGATGCCGAGCAGAAAGAAGTCCGAGGAGCCCTTGATTGTGCCGTAGGTACTCGGCTTATATCCGCCCTTGAGGTCAAATTCCTTCAATCTTATGGTCAACTTTCCGCCAAAGGGCGAGTAAGATTCGTTTATTGCTTTTTCGAGAACAGCTTTCTGTTCGGCTGTCAGGCCCGCGCCGTTGAAATTTCTGACTGAACGGCGCCCGGTCATTGCTTCTATGATGTTCATTCGTTCATTTGTTTAGTTATACATAACTATAACTCTCGGCCCAATCAAATAGTTCGTCGAAGGCAGGATTGTAATATGGTTGATGAGTCAACCATTTTCTTCCTCCGGTGTTTTATAGATATGAACACAGAAAATTCAATATATTCGATGCCGAATTTGGGCTGTTTACTCGGAGCGGCCTATCAGGTTCAGGTCAGCCGCCTTAGTGAAATCCTGACTGCGAGCGGACTGGATATAACTGTCCCGGAGTATATGGTGCTTCGGGCTCTGTTTACCCGCGATGGAATGCAACAGTGTGAGATCGGCGAGATGATCGGAAAAGATAAGGCTGCCATTTGCCGGACAGTGAAGGCTATGGAAAAGAAAAATCTGGTCCGCACAGAGCCGGTAAGCCGAAAATGTCTCAAAGTCCACCTGACAGACAAAGGCCGGCAGATGAAACCGGTGATCCGGAAGATAGCGGAGGACCGCCAGGCCACACTTGAAAAAATCCTTGGCCCGAATGAAATCACAGCCCTCGAAACGGCTCTAAAAAAGATGCTCTATCAAATTAACTAATTAATCTATAATATTTTAATACGAAAGGAAAACAACTATGATGACACTAACGGTTTGGAGCGATTTTGCCTGTCCCTATTGCTACATCGGTGAAACCCGACTTAACAAGGCTATCGAAGAAATGGGACTTAAAGACGAGATTGAAATTGAGTACAAAGCTTTTGAACTCGATCCCTCTGCACCTAAAGAGGTCACAACGACCACGCCCGAGAGATTTGCAATGAAATATCGTCTGTCGCTCGAAGATGCTAAGAAACAGATCGAGCAGATTTCTGAACTTGGCCGAGAACTCGGAATAGATTTCAGATATATGACTACGCGCTATTCCAATACGCGTGATGCCCACCGTTTGATGAAACTTGCCGAAGCAAAGTATGGCCGCCAGACGGTCGAACGGCTTAATGAAGTTCTTTTTGCGGCCTATTTCACTGAAAATCTCGTTCTCTCGGATCATAAGGTTCTTCTTGACAAGGCCGTATCAGTTGGAATGAATTCAGATGAAGTGAAGGAAGTGCTTGAATCTGACCGGTATGATGATGAAGTCAGATTTGATGAACGCGAAGCCGCTATGCGTGGCGTTCGGGGTGTGCCATATATCGTTTTCGGAGGCGAATTTGCTGTCCCGGGCGCAATGACCATCGACGGTTTCAAATCCGCTGTCGAACGTCTGCTCCGCCGCCGGAAAGAAGAGGAAAAAGTACAGGGAGGGGAGAGACCTCATGTATGTGGTCCCGACGGATGTCAGCTTTTATGATACGGAGGATCGCGCTATGGTAAAAGAACTGCAAGTTCAGGGCGTTTTTACGGAAAACTGTTATTTTTATATTGATGCTCCTACCAGCGCCGGTTTTCTGATTGACCCCGGAGCGCAGGCCGGGTTGATATATGATACTATTGTCAGAAATGGCTGGACGATAGAAAAGATTCTTCTGACTCACGGCCATTTTGATCATTTGGGAGCGGCTGAACTCCTGAGAGAGAAGCTTGTGGCACCAATCTATGTCTACCCGTCCGATGCCCGCTATCTGACTGACCCATACCTGAACCTCAGTGCCAATTCCGGACAGCCGATTACCGTTCCTCACTATGAAGAATTGTATGACGGCGAGACGATCAGGCTCAAAGCCAATTCCGGATTCTATCTGAAAGTTATCCATACGCCCGGTCACACGCCCGGTTCGGTTACATTCTGGTCGCCCGAGGAACGTGTCGCTTTCGTTGGCGATACGCTTTATGAACATGGTCCCGGCCTTACCGACTTTCCGGGAGGAAACCGTGCGGAGCTTGAGCAGTCTATCGTCACCAAGATTCTCACTCTGCCCGACGACACACTTCTTCTCTCGGGCCACTCGTCACCCATTACAGTTGCTCAAGAGAAGCGGCTCCTTCTTTGAAGTCAAAATTAAAAAGGCGCTGTTCCGTCAATCGAAACAGCGCTTTTTGTAGTCTTACCAGGATTCGAACCTAGACAGACAGAACCAAAAACTGTAGTGCTACCATTACACCATAAGACTATCCGTTGCTCAGTATCCTCGCTCAGTCAACGACTGCTTCGGGCTTAAGCGTTGCAAATTTACGGACATTTTTTGACTTTTGCAAATTTTTCGAAAGTGTTTAGTCAGAATTGACGTGTCAGGAGCCACCAGCCGAACGGAATATATTTCAAATTTCGGGGAAGGCGCGAAGGTTGACGGAGCAACCTGTAAGCGAACTCCAGGTTGTGATCTATCCACCATTTCGGTGCGCGGGGAACATTCCCGGTGTAAACATCGAAGCTTCCGCCAAGCCCTTGATAGATTGCACGGTGACGGGCCAGCATGTCATTCATCAGAAACTCCTGTTTGGGCGATCCCATCGCGACAAACACTATGTCGGGTTTTTTCGCAACCACGTCGTCGATAAGTTGCTGACGGGCTTTGTCGTCGGGGATATATCCGTTGCGATGACCGACAATGTCAATCCCGGGATATTCCTTTTTCAGTTTGTCGATTACGGCATCATGAACCTCGGGCTTGGCCCCGATAATATAAAACGACCGCTTCCCGGCATATCGTTCAACAATCTTAAGCCACAATTCGCACCCCGGAATCTTGCGCGCATCGGTTACCCCCTTGGTCTTCATCGCCATCACGGTTCCGACGCCATCGGGATAGGAGATGTTCGAGTTGATGATCGGGGTGGTGCGTTCGTCGGCGTTGGCAATTTTGAGTGCGTTGACAGCGAGGAGGATTCCCTTGTGACGGTCAGCATAGTCAATCAGCTGGTCGGGATCACTGAAAGGGAAGACCTCGAGACCGCGCAGGTTTACGCGTTTGAGTTGGTCGATATGTGTTGTCTGGTCACTCATTTTTTCCATGTTCCGCAGAAATCAAGTACAATCTGATTCTGACGCGGTTCAAGTGTTTTAAACGGTGTGTGGGCGGTGAGCATCACGAGGATGTCGGCCTTGGCGACGGCCTCTTCAACGGGCGTAAGAGAGTAACGCGGGTGTCGGGCTACGTTAGGCTCGACAATAAGGAAGTTGGCGTCGGAACATTGCGAGAGAAGCATATCTGCAATTTTACCGGCGGGGCTTTCGCGGAGGTCGTCGATATCGGGTTTGAAAGCCAGGCCCATCAGGGCGACAGTCGGAATCTCTCCCGGATGGTCGAGACGCCAGCGGAGAATGGCATTCACTGTCTTTTCGGCACACCATTCACTCTTATAGTTATTGACGCAGCGGGCTGTGGCAATCAGACGCGATTCGTCGGGATAGGCGGCTGTAAGGAAGTAGGGGTCGACGGCGATGCAGTGCCCGCCGACACCCGATCCGGGTTGGAGAATATTGACTCGTGGATGGCGGTTTGCCAGATTGATGAGTTCCCAGACATTGATGCCGGCTTTATCGGCAATCAATGATAATTCGTTTGCGAATGCTATCTGAACATCGCGGCTCGAGTTTTCCGTCAGTTTACACATCTCGGCGGTGCGGGCATTCGTCGGCCACAGTTTCCCCGTCACGAAGCGGGCATAAAATTCAATGGCTTTTTGGGTCGCTTCAGGCGTGAGCCCGCCGATAACACGATCATTGTGAATGAGTTCGTGGATGACATTCCCGGGGAGTACGCGCTCGGGACAATAGGCGATGTAAATCTTATCTTTCAGCTCGGGCCGTTCGGCAAAAATGATTTCGGCCATGGCCTCGGTGGTCCCGATAGGTGAAGTCGATTCGATGACGAACAGATTGCCGGGTTCGAGATAGGGGATGACCGCACGGGTGGCCGCTTCGACATAGCTCGTGTCAGGTTCGTGATCGCCCTTGAAAGGGGTAGGGACAACGATAAAAAAGGCATCGGCCTTTTCAGGCGTTGTATAGGCTTTCAACGAACCTTGCCTGACAACTTTGTCAAGGAGGAGTCCGAGACCGGGCTCAATGATATGCAATTTGCCGGCGTTGGTTTTCTCAACGATGGTGGGATTGATATCAACTCCACGGACATTTATACCATTGTCGGCTGCTATGATGGCGGTGGGGAGACCTATGTAGCCGAGCCCCATGAAACATGCTTGCATAAGGATAGATCGATCAGATTGGTCAGGTTTTGCGGGGTGGACGGACGTTGAAAAATACAACGTAGAAACATCCGTTATCCCATTCAACCTACAAATTTACGATTTTTTTCTCAGATATGGGCTCGTTATGTAGTTTTTTATCGCAAATTTTACTGACGGTCGGCCTGCGGACGGCTTTCATGCCATCTGCGAAAAACAGCCGCGATTCTGAAACGCCTGCATTCCGGAGGTTGAGTCTTGTCAATGTGCAAATCTCTTAGTAAGAGATTTTGTGTTTGTTTAAGTTTCTTATTGTCAGTTATGTATGGAATAAGTTGTACTGCTAAATTGCTAATATTGTACAAAAGAGCTCGAGCATAAGGAAAGCGAAAGAGTGTTTATCCGTTCTTTTTTCTCGAAATATTAAGACGTTGTATTTTTAATGACTCCCCTGACCCTCAAACCATCATCTCTTACTAAAAGAAAATCCTCATTTCATCTTTTTTCTCGAAATATTAGGAAATTACAGGAATTTTGATTATCTTTGCACTCCAATACATGTCTCTTGTTCAAAGAAATATGCGATTGAACATGTGGTCTTAATAATGTAATGGTGTTTAAATACTTAACAACCAATCGATTATATTTACCATAAACAATACCGCCCATGAATGAGCTCTCCTCTTTTATGGATAAACAGCAAGAATCGGGGACTTCACTGAACCGCCAGTCCGGTAAGCAACTGAAGTCGGTGGCCATGCAAAAATTTGCAGGGTTGCTGAATTTTCTGCGGCTCCGGGTGTGTCGATTCGGCGGGTCGCTGAGTCGTGTTGTGTCATCGTCGGTAAGATTCGACCGCTATTTTTATGAACAGCGGGTCCGGGCCGTGTAAAGCGCGGTTTGGATTCGGGGACATTTGCAATTTTTAGAAATAGATTCAAATCTTAAAACCAGTCACTAACTAATGAGGCTTTTAGCGTTTGCACTCGCGGTCATAACGGCTTTCACTATGTTCGGCTCTACCGGCGCCGACTCGGTGAAGGTTTATTTCCGTGTGGGCCATCGTCAATTCGATCCCTCGCTGGGTGACAACGGGGCCGAGATGGGTCGGTTTATCGGACAGGTGCGCGAGGCTGCGGCCGCCGGCAATCTCGAACAAATCATTGTTCGGGCATACGCTTCGCCCGAAGGTCTGAATAGAGCCAACCAACAGCTGTCTGTCAGCGGATGCAAAGTCATCGCCGATTATATAGCAGAGCACGCCGGCGTCAGTCCGACGCTCATTAAGTCGGAACCGGGCGGAGTCGCCTGGGACGAACTCAGACAGCTTGTTGCGACGACCCCCGATGTCCCCTCCCGCGAAAAAATACTTGATATTCTTGACAACACTCCCGTCTGGGTTTTCAATTCAGCCGGAAAAATCATTGACGGCCGAAATAAGCGGCTGAAGGAACTCGGTCAGGGCGTACCCTATCGCTGGATGCTCGCCAATCTGTTCCCCGAGCTGAGAAATGCGGTCGCGATCTCATTCTATGTCACGCCTAAGGAAGAGCCGAAGCCCGAACTGCCCGAACAAGAACCTGTCGAACCGGCTGAACCCGCTCAGTCGGAAGAGCCGGCAGTTACGGATAACTCAGATGAAGTAGAAGAGACGACCGTCTCTCAGCCTGTCGTGTCATTCGAGCCCGTCGGTCCGAAGCCCTATTATTTTGCGGTGAAAACCAACATGCTCTACGACGCCGCTCTGGTTCCCAACCTCGGTGCAGAGTTCTATCTGGGCAAGAACATCTCGGTCTACGGCGAATGGATGTACAGTTGGTGGGACAGCAACCGCCGTCACCGTTACTGGCGAATCTATGGCGGCGACCTCGGTTGCAGATGGTGGTTCGGCAAGAAAGCCCACGCTAAACCGCTGACCGGACACCACATCGGTGTCTACGGTGGAGTCCTGACTTTCGACTTCGAACTCGGTGACACCGGCTATATGGGCGGAAAACCCGGCGGTACACTCTGGGATCGCTGTTTGGTGAACGCCGGACTCGAATATGGCTTCTCGCTCCCGGTTTCAGGCAGACTTAACATCGACTTCACCATCGGAATCGGTTATCTGGGTGGTAAATACATCGAGTATTTCCCGTTCGACAATGATTATTACCGCAAAAAAGAGTACAACCTCCGGTTCTTCGGTCCTACAAAGGCCGAGATCTCGCTTGTCTGGCTCATTGGCCGCGGTAATAAAAACGTCAGGAAAGGAGGTGACCGATGAACTCACGTCTATACGGCATCACGCTGACACTCCTCGGGTCGCTCGGACTCCTTTCGACCGGGTGCACCCAGAAAGACCTGAATAACAATGCGCCGACTACCATCGCCGACAACGTCCGGGTCGTCTTTGACTGGAGTAAAGCTCCCGACAAACAGGCCAAAACGATGGTCCTCTATCTCTACTCCGACGCCCACGCTCCGATGGACTACGCGTTCAAAAACGTCGACGGAGACATCATCAGAACCTACGGAGGAAAACATACCGCGGTCTGCCACTCCAATGACGACCCCTATACCCACTACGTCCGCAACAGCAACAATCACGACGAATTCGAAATTTATACCGATAATTCGGTTGCTTTGGTAGGCCAGGGAATCTCAACCCGGGGTATTCCCCGGGCAAGAGGAGCCGAAGATGAGCCGTTGAGAATT
This sequence comes from uncultured Bacteroides sp., assembly GCA_964454925.1. Classification (GTDB taxonomy): domain Bacteria; phylum Bacteroidota; class Bacteroidia; order Bacteroidales; family Muribaculaceae; genus CAG-873. The sequence continues at coordinate 9,361 of CAYVXC010000017.1, read as the reverse complement.
GCTCCGTCTATGATTTATGGAGCTCAAAGTAAGGAAATCGATCTTAAAGTGTCTGGACTTCCACAGACAATAACATTCTATCCCGAGGAACTTATATGTCACTACACGGTTGAATTTGTAGACGTAAAGAATCTTCAGAGTGGTGCTTACAATTTGGACGCCACGATTTCATCGCTTGCAGGCGGGTACTATCCGGGCCGCATGTGTCCTACTTCTGAGTCTGTCACAAACACTTTCACTCTGTCGGCCCATACAGAATCAAACTCTCTAAGAGCTGATTTCCTGACTTTTGGAGTCCCCGATGGCGAGGATCGTGAACATAAAATAATCTTATATGTGGCATTGCAGAATGCAAAAGGTGGATACCAAGACTTTGATGTTACCGATCAGGTTAACAATGCTCCCGATCCGCGACATGTTAAAATCGTAATTCCCGGACTCGAACTTCCAGATATACCCGACCCGCCGAAACCACCAACAGGCGGCATGAACGTTGAAGTCGACAGCTGGGAGACCTTCTACTTCGGCATCAAAGTGTAAAACATATCCCGACGACCAATCAGAATAATTTATAAACAAACACATAATAAATTAATCATTAATTCTCTCAATTATGAAAAAACTTTCTTTAACCGCAGTTGCTGGTTGCTTGGTAGCCCTCGCCTCCTGCTCACAGGAAGATGTGACTCCGGACAAGCCTCAAGGAAGTATGAACATTTCGTTCCGTGCAGGCGTGGCTTCGCGTGTCAATCCTGATCTGGATTTCACCCAGAATCCGGCAACTTTCTACGTCTCGGCGTATGCTCCCAACCACATGTCTGATAACGGTGTGACTCCCGATTCGCTTTTCTGGGACGAACCTTTCTATCTGATGGGTGCAAACCTCTATGCCAGCTCAAGCAACCAGAAATGGCCCGAAAATGCTGACAAAGTAGAGTTTTTTGCTTATGCTCCCTCTCTTGAAGAAATTCAGAACGCAGCATTCACTCAGCTCGATCCCTCAGACGCCAATTACGCGAACAACAAAGCGAGCTACACCAATGCCATTCAGTTCTTCAATCTTTGTAACGACAACATGCCCCTTGACCCGATGGGCCAGATGGAAACCACTTTCAAGGGCGTACAGCTTTACAAAGGCTTCAAACTCGGTCGTTTTTATGTTGCGACAGATATTTCACAACAGGTTGACTTCATCACCGCTCATATTTCGGCTGATGTACCTAAATCAGAAGATGCCGCTAACCTTGGCGTAGAACTGAAATTCAAGCACCAGCTCTCTAACATCGAACTCCGCGCCTTCTCCGGTAACCCAAGCTATAACATCGAAATCGCCGGTGTCCGTCTCGGTCGCCCCTATACCGGTAACGCTATCTTCAACTTCTGTGACGGATTGGGCGGTGTAGATTTTAAAGAAGGCGGACAGTGGGGCATCTCAAAAAATCCTCAGCGTCTCCCGGTTGAATATATCTTTGGCGCAGGTGACGACATCTATCGCATGGGTAAATTCAATAACTTCAATGGCGGTGCTGTAACTTCTACCACTCCCCACGCCACTGTGGCTCAGGCTGCCTCAATCATGGGTAAAGGAGGTAACGCTATGGTTCTTCCCACCAAGAACGGCGCATGGGCAGGCCAGGAAAATCCCTGGATCGCTCCCAAATACAGCGCACTCACCGGTATCGACGATCCCTATCCCGACAAAAATCCCAAAGAATGGAGTGCTGACAATGCCGAAGGCGATATGTACTTCAGTATCCTTCTCCGCGTGACCCTCAAACCTACCGGCGACGAGCTCACCACCGAACAGATCTATCCGTATCGTAACAACACGACCATGAACGTCGTATATCTCGAAAAAGAGAAAGCCTCGACCAAGATTATCGGCCGCGTACCCAATAAGACCGTCACACCTGGGGCTAACAACGAAATCGTTGAATTCGGTTGGGCTGCTGTTCCCGTTAGTGTAAACTGGGAACGCGGTAAAAAATATATCTACACCCTCGACTTCACCGACGGCGTAGGTGTACAGGACCCCGAAGATCCGAAACCCGGTACTCCCATCATCGGTTCGGGCATCAAATTCCGAGTTGATATCGCCGCTTGGGACGAACAGGGCAATCCTACTCCCGTACCCTCTGAATAAGCATCCCTAACCGCAATTTATTTCCGAGGATAACTTCTCAATCATCTGAGAATAAAGTATATGAAACTAAAGCGAGTGACATATTTCGCTCTCGTGGCGCTCGTCTCCGTGACCTCCTGTTCAGGGGAGGATACGGAGCCGAAGGAAGTCGACTGGACGACGAAGGACATCCACATCCGTCCTTCGCTGGCCGACGCCTTCTCGTCGCGTGCCGAGGATATGACGCTTGACCACCTCGAGTCTTTTCAGGTGACGTGCTTTAATACAGGTGATATAGTAAAAGATGCGGACGGTTTTATTTCTCCTTATTTCGAAGACGCCACCTTTATCCGTCGTGAGAGTCCCTCTGCCGGCCTCACCTACGAATCTTCGCCGGCAGAAGGGCCCCGCACGTGGCCTGAAAAAGGCGGCCTGATGAAGTTCTTCGCTTACTCTCCCTCACGTACTGTCATGGCGGCCAGAAACTCGGCCCTCACCGATGACAACAGAAACGATTATTTCAATCTGATCAATACCTCCACCGAGACTGATTCCAAAATCATGACCGCCTATCGGCTCGGCCCTGTCCGTGTCGATCCCGAGATCTCGCGCCAGATCGACCTTGTGACGGCCGCGGCTTCGGGTGAGCGATGGAAAGATTTCAACAACGGAGTCGATCTTGCATTCCGCCATCAATTCAGCCAGGTCGAACTGAGAGCCTGGGGTGGCGGTGCCGACTACGATTACGAAATCGCGGGCGTACGCCTCGGAAATCCGGTGGTTGAAGGTACATTTGTTTTTTGCGACGATGCCAACCCCGCTTTGTCAGGTCTATGGGAGACTGACGAAAACCCGATTAAGGAGAAAGTGGAATACCTTTACAGAGGAGCCGCCGACTTAGCCGGTGGCGGAGATACACCCGAAGCCGGTGACTACATCTTTTATATAAACGAAGAGACGCATAACACTCCGGAATCGGCCGAATCGATCATGGGACGCGGAGGGTGCGCGATGGTCATTCCCACTGTTAACCCCGCCTGGGAGGGACTCGCCGACCCAAATATTGAAACGGTCCCTTATTCTACCGACAAGATGTATTTCAGCATCTTATTGAGAGTCACCAACTCAAAAAGCCACAAGCAGCTCTATCCCTACACCGATGACAAATATGACATGACTGTCATCCATTACGCTGTCGACCGTTCAGGAATGATAGTCGCGCGTCTCTATCCCGGACCGACACCCGGTTCTTTCTTCACCGACCCGGGGCGTCATCAACCCTACGTAGCGGCTGAAGGAGTCGAGATAGAGGAATTCGGTTGGGCAGCCGTTCCCGTCGGTGTCAACTGGACTGCAGGAAAAAGATATGTCTACACATTAAATTATGCCGACGGAATCGGAATCCACGATCCCGCCGACCCCGAACCCGGTACACCGATCGCCGGGAAAGAGGCAATTTCGTGGGGTGTCAACATCGAGACTTGGCAATATGCCACCAAAAACGATGACTATGACCCCGACGTCGTTGTCCCTTGAAAAACTCTCTTCCTCCGTGTCCTGAACAGGCCAACCAATCAATATTAATCTATGAATTACAATAAACTGATATATTTCGCTCTCGGCGCTTTCGCGTTGCTGACGTCGTGTTCACAGGATGAACCGGCGAAGCGTGACATTCCCGGAGAGAACCGGATCTATTTCCGGTCCTATCTCCCGACTGTCACTCAAAGCCGTGCCCAAGTGGCCGGGTCGGACAATTTCACGACCTGTCAGGTCACAAGCTTCAACGCCGACGATCCGACGCTGCTTGACCCGACGACGGGCGAATTCAAATCATATTTCAGTGACATCAAGTTTGAAAAAGACTCCGAAGGTCGTTTCATGCCCGTGGGCGGCAATGACTGTCTGTGGCCTGATCCTGACAGCCGCCTGCACTTCTTTGCATATTATCCCTCGACAGACCGAATGAAAGAAACGTCTGACGAGGACCATTTCAACCTCGTAAACTCCTCCAGACTTATTGACGGTAACCCCGTTTTTGACTTTAGACTCAATAAATTCCGTGTTGCGACCGATATCGCTGACCAGTTTGACTTCCTGACTGCCTACTCCAGCGGTACGCTTGCCGAGAACGCCAACACGGGAATCCAGCTCAATTTCAAGCACCATCTGGCGCGTGTCGAAATCGCGGCCTGGGGCGCTAATGAAAAATATGATTTTGAAATAGCCGGTGTACGAATCGGCAACCCCCTTGTCGAAGGCGATTTCAACTTTTCCGCTCTCCCCGCGGCCAACTCCGTTCCCTGGCTCAACACCGGCCATCAGGAACCGGTCGAACACATCTTCACTCCCGGCGAGTCTATCGTCAGCCTGAGCAAGAACGGCGAAACGACTACGGCCGACGGTGCCGTTTCAATCATGGGGACCGCCGGCCCGGCTATGGTCATTCCCATGCAGTCGCGAATCGAAAACTGGGAAGGCAAAGGCTATCCCGCCACCGACAAGCTCTATTTCAGCGTGCTCCTACGGGTTAAAAATAATGACAATAAAGTCGTCTATCCCTACCCCAACGACCGCGACAACATGACCGTCATCTATTTCGTGGTTGACCAAGATGGGACGATCAAAGAGCGGGTATATAAGATCGACGATGCCTATTACACGGCTCCCGACGAAGGCGAAGGAATCAGATACCTACCTTCCGAAACAGAAGAAATATGCGGATTCGGATGGGCTTCGCTCCCCGTCGCCGCAAAATGGGAAACCGGTAAGATCTACACCTATAAACTTAATTATTCGACCGGTATCGGATGGCACGATCCCGAGGATCCCAACCCCGGAGAACCGATTATCGAACGCGGGACGGTTCCGTTTGACGTGAACGTCGAAGAATGGGTGCCGGCCAACGATTATAATCCCGACATCACCGTGCCCAAAAGATAACGAAACAATTAGAAAACCAATAAGTCATGACTAAATACAGATTAACATATACACTTCTCGGGCTTGCTCTCGTGGCCGTCTCCTGTTCCGATGAAGCCACTCCCGACGCGAACGGAAACCACCCGAAACGGATCGAGTTCAGCGCCGCGCTCCCTCAAGTGACCTCCCGCGCCACCGAAGTGTCCGACACCAATCTTGATAAGTTCCAGGTGAGCAGTTTCGTCATCGGCTCGTCGTCCGACACCCACTATTTCCTCGACAGAACTTTCACCCGACACGCCGAGACAGGCTCATATTTCTCTTTGGATCCCGAATGTATCTGGCCAAACAACAACGACCTGGTCCGGTTCACCGCTTTCGCTCCTTCGTGCGAAGACATGCGTCTTGCCGGTGGATTCGGTTCCGAAGCGTTCACCCTTCCGGTCCCCGGTGAGGGCGAGACCGTCGCGTCATCTGAATACAAAATCTCCAACTTCAAGGTCGCCCGGGACATCGCCGATCAGTTCGACTTCGTGACAGCCATCGGTTCGGGCAACCTGCTCGATAACGAAGACACCCCGATAGACCTCAATTTCAATCACCAGCTTAGCCGCATCGAACTGAAAGCATGGGGTGCGTCAACTATGTACAACATGGAGATCGCCGGTGTCCGCTTCGGAGGAGTCGCCAACGGCGGCGTGTTCAGTTTCGCCACCCCAGACGAAACGGGAACTTCACCGGCCGGTTACTGGGAGTCGGTCGAACGTGGATATGTCGAATACATCTTCCGCGAAGGCGACCGTCTCGTTGTCCTTGACAAATCCGCGGGCTCTCCCGCTTCTGCATCAGACGCCGTTTCGATTTTAGGCAAAAAAGTCGGCGAAGGAGACGGATATGAGAACTCGGCCATGATCATTCCCTCGGTCAATCCGGCGTGGGATTATAAGGAAAATGCAGCCAACGGTTTGAATAATGCCGAAGGAATGTACTTCAGCGTCCTCGTGAGAATCACCGACACCACGCCCTATAACCCCGGCGCGATCGTCTATCCCTACGCCGGCAACCCCGAGGATATGGAAGTCATCTATCTCGCCGTCGATCAGAACGATCCGTCTGCCGTCAAGACCCGCGTCTACACCGACGGTGACGATTACTATACCGATCCCGAATGTACCGAGACATATAGCCTCGAAGCCAACTCAGCCGAAGTCAAAGCTTTCGGTTGGGCCGCTCTCCCCGTCGCCGACGAATGGAAACCCGGCTATGTCTACACCTATACCCTCAACTACACCAACGGAGTCGGTCTCCGCAATCCCCGCGATCCTCAGCCCGGCAAACCGATCATCAGTGACCGGGTTCTCATCAATGTCACGATGAGCCCGTGGGTGTCAGGCGGAAACAGTGACATAACCGTACCCCGTCGTTAAAACAGGAAATTGACTATGCATCCAACGATAAAACCATCATATCTGTTGCTCGGCTCGGTGCTGATGCTGACGTCTTGCTCCCAGGAGGTCGTGGTTCCGGCGCTCGAGGGCGCGGGGACACCGATTGTCTTCCGGACATCGCTGCCCGGCCTGTCAAGCCGTGCCGTCGAGACAACCCGTGACAACATGGATTACTTCCATATCACGGCCTTCAACCCGTCCGATCCCGATCTCAACGTCGGAGGATCCTTAATGGAGCATTTCGCCAACGAACGTATCGAAATTGTCGAGGGCGTGGACAAGTATTCATCCGAAAACTGCATCTGGCCCAAACAGGGATATGAGTCCCACGAAGTAACCTTCTTCGCCTATTATCCGGCCTTGAACGACAGCGCCTTCCTCGAAAACAAATCGACCGTCGGCTCCTTCGACTATAAACTGAAAAATTTCAAAGTTGAACCTCAGATTTCCGATCAGATTGATTTCGTGACGGCCTATACCCACGGTTCGATGGAAAGACACGTCTTTTCGGGTATCGACCTCGCTTTCTCTCATCAGTTGAGCCGCATCGAGATCAATGCCTGGAGCGCCAACAAAAGTTGCGACATCGAGATCGCCGGTATCCGTCTCGGTGGCGTAGGAATCAAAGGAACCTTTGATTTTAAGACCGTCGAAAGTGGTGGCGAATGGGTCGACGACGCGACCAAAAGAGGAATAGTCGAATACATCTTCAGCGAGGGCGAAACCATTGTCTCGCTCCCCAACGTCAACTCCGATGTTGCCGTTAAGACTGCCGATGACGCTCTTTCGATCATGGGGAAGGCCAACTGCGCGATGCTAATTCCCTCGACTTATGCTGAGTGGGACTTGAAGAATAACGACCGCACCAACGCCTCCAACCGCATGTTCATCAGTGTCCTCCTCCGGATAACCGATGCCACTCCGACCTCAGGTGACACCCCCAAGGATCCTCAGCGCTATCCCTACCGCGACCTCTCGCAGGGCGCAAACTCTCTCGATATTCCGAAATTGTACTTTGCCATCGAGAAATCGACCGGAAAAATTATAAAACGTCTCGATAAAGATGGTAACATCTTTGGCACGGATACAACCTACGACCTTCCCTCGACCGAAGAAGTCAAGGAGTTTGGTTGGGCCGCCCTCCCAGTCTCCGCCACGTGGAAACCCGGCAATATCTACACCTATACCCTCGACTACACTTCCGGCATAGGCCTCCACGACCCCGAAGTAGAGACTGCCTCCCCAGCTGCCGGCGACCCCGTCATCAGCGACAAAGTAGGCGTTTCCTATGATGTCAAAGACTGGAACGATGGCGGCGGCAACGGATTCGTGGTCCCCGGTTCATAAATAATCGACAATCCAATGAAACGTAATTTTCTCATATTCTCTCTTCTCTCTCTCGTCCTCGCGTCCTGTCAAACTGAAGATGCGGGGAACGGCCTCATTGTCGACAGCGACCGGATTTCTTTCGTCACCTATATTCCCGGCGTGAGCAGCCGCTCAAATTATGACGTATCTAAGGAATTCCTTAGGTCGGGAATCTCTATATCCGCCTTTTGCCCCGAGAATAATGCTGAAGCTAACGGCCTCTTGAAACCCCACTGTGAAGATGCTATTGTCTCACAGGATGTGGATGGAATCTTTCGTGGCGACGGGTGCAGGTGGCCCGGCAATCGCGATCCCAAAGACGGTCATCTGCGTTTCTTCGCCTTCCACCCTTCGATTGCTCAAATGAGAGACAGCGTCGGCGATGTCAGGAAAGAATGTTTCATTTACTCCAACGGGACCAAAAAAGACGCTTCCGGTATCACCTATGACTACCGACTGACCAAATTCCGCGTCGCTCCAGACATCTCCAGACAGGTCGATTTCGTGACCGCTATCGGAGAGGGAAACAAAACTGATAATCTCTATTCAGGGGTTAAACTAATCTTCGAACATCAGCTATGCGGTGTCGAACTCGGCGTATGGGGCGCGTCTACGCTCTACGACGTCGAGATCGCCGGCGTGCGTGTCGGTGGAATTGTGACCGAGGCTGATTTCAGTCTGTCGACTGTGATAGCAAATCGGGCTGAAGACGAAAACACCATCGGTGAATGGTTCATTACCGACAAGTCCAAGAGAGGTCATGTCGACTTTGTTTTCGCTCCCGGCGATAAAGTGGTTATGATCAACGCCAACGAGCATAACACCAAGGACAAGGTCTCCTCAATAATGGGAGGCGCCGGTAAAGCGCTGCTCATACCCCAGACCCAGGGCAAATGGGACTATAAGAAGGACAGAGACAACACCGGAAACGGCAAAGGTATGTATTTCAGCGTACTGATCCGCATGTATGAACGCGAAGGCGACCACCACCTCATCTACCCCTCAACCGATCCTCAATCCCGGGACCACCTGGTTTACCTCTTGGTCCGCACCTCCGACGGCATGGTTATGAAGCGCCTTTCAAGGAGTCAATTTGAGAGTGAAAGTTACGTCGCTCCCGACGGTCAGGAGAAACGCGCTTACGGCTGGGCTGCTGTTCCCGCTAACGTCGAATGGAAACCGGGATTCCTATACTCCTACGTCCTTGATTATTCTCACGGAGTAGGTGTCCACGACCCGGCTGATGGTAATCCAGGCACCACCATCGTCGATTGGGGTGGCGTAGAAGTCACAACCACCACCGGTGAGTGGGGCAACGGCCAGGTTATCAAAATCGGCGGAGGTAAAAACAACTGGGGAGCCAATTCTAACAACACGGCTCCCGACGGAACCGTCTGGTGGAAGTGATCTCATCCTCTTTCTCCCCTCTAAACTTATAACGCAATTTCACGATGCACAAAATATTAACAAGTATCTCACGTTTACAATCGGCCGGAATTCT
>CAYVXC010000016.1:0-22682 GCA_964454925.1 uncultured Bacteroides sp. | reverse complement strand
ATGAACAACGACGGTGTTGTTCCCAAGGACTATAAGAAACGTCTCGGCGTATTCGTCAAAGGTGAATTCAACCCCTCGAAAGCCATGAAGATCATGCTCTCGACCAACTTCATCGACAGCAAGAGCCGTGGTTTCGGTAACTCGATGTCAACTGTCTATGGTTGGGCAATTAACCGCGACATGGCTGACTACAAACTTGAAAACGGTCTGCCCAACTGGTCAAACCGCTACGACGACTGGGATGTCCTCACTAACCTCCAGCGCGTTGACGCCGCTGTTTCGCCCTACTATGGACGCTACATGGACCGTTCGCTCACCGAAAGCTCGCGTGTCATCGTCAACGGTTCTATCCAGTGGGAACCCATCAAGAACCTGACCTTCACCGGTAAACTCAACTACGATAAGGGCTGGTCAAGCTATGAATCAGCTTCTCTGCCTCGTTTCACAACCTCGGGCGACGAATTCATCTTCGATCCCATTGTTGAAGTTGACGACGATGGAAACGAAACCATCAAAGGCTACGAATTCCCCTCGTCAATTAAAGAAGCTTACGAACAGCGCATGGGTGCCTATTCGTTCACTCCCTCGCGCAGCGAACGTTTCACTGCCCAGCTCCTCGGTAACTACTACTGGAACATTAACGATAACTTCAACCTCAACTTCTTCGTCGGTGCTGAATACTCTGAAACAAAGAGCTACTCGGCCGGTCTCGGTGGTTATCACTTCGTGCTCGACGGTGACTTCATCTCGATGAACAACCTCGATAACTATTATCTCAAATATGGTTCAGGCGATTATAATGTTTACCTCAACCACTCTGAACGTAACAAATTCGGTTACTTCGGTGAAATCCGTTTCGACTATAGAGGTATCGCCCAGGCATCTGTCACCGGCCGTCTCGACGGTTCGTCGACCCTTAAACAGATGACCTCGACCTACTTCTATCCCTCGTTCACCGCCGGTCTTATCCTGACCGAACTCTTCCCCGCTATCAAAGCTAACAACACTCTTTCTTACTTCAAGGTCCGTGGTAACTGGGCTAAAGTAGGTAAGGATGCTCCCGCCAACCAGTTCTCTGACAACTACAAACAGTGGTCAACCTTCCCCGACCAGGGCTTCGGTGTCAACCCGACCATCTCGAAAGCTGTCTACCTCGTTCCTGAAATGACAAAGTCTTGGGAAGTTGGTGGTGAACTCCGCTTCTTCAACAACAAGACCCGTCTTGACATTGCTTACTATAACACCACCGTTGACAACCAGATCGTGACTGTCCGTGTATCGCCCTCTTCGGGTACCATCCTCCAGACCCGTAACGAAGGTTGTATCGAAAACAAAGGTGTTGAAATCTCTGCCAATCAGATTATCCTTCAGACCGCCGACTTCACCTGGGATGCCAATGTAAACTTCTCGCTCAACCGCGGTAAAGTCCTCTCGCTCCCCGAAGACGTCAGCGAAATCACCGGTACCCAGTATGGTGACATCTTCCCCTCGGCCTATGCAGGCGGTTCGACCACCGGTCTTTCCGGTGCCGACTATCTCCGTGCCCCCGACGGTCAGGTTCTTATCGACGAAAACGGTTATCCCCGCATCTCGACCAAGAAAGATAATTATATCGGTAACCGTGAACCCGACTGCCTCATCGGTGTCGGTTCGACCTTCACTTGGAAAGATCTTGGAATTTCGTTCCTGTTCGACGGTCGTGTAGGCGGCGACGTTGCCAACATCACCGGCCGCGGTCTGATGAGCAACGGCCAGAGCGCACAGCTCCTGCCCTACCGCAACCATAAAGTTGTCTTCAAAGGTGTCGTTGAAAACGCTGACGGAACCTATACTCCTAACACGACTCCCGTCATCCTCGACCAGACCACTTTCAACAACTTCTACTATAACGTATCGTCCAACTTCATCGAAGATGGTTCATACTGCCGTCTGAGCTACGTCACTCTCAGCTACGACTTCGGCCGACTGATGAAGAAACTCGGATCGGGTAACCCCGTCAAGGGTCTCAAAGCAACCCTGACCGGCCGTAACCTCTTCGTGGCCACCAAATACACCGGCGCTGATCCTCAGGTCATGCCTTCGGCTGCCAATGGTACCGGCGGTATGGGTATCGACAACTACTCGGTTCCCTCGATGAGAAGCTTCAACCTCAACGTGAACGTTACATTCTAATGAACCTGTCTCAATCTACTAAAACAGCCAATCATGAAACTAAATAAAATAAAATCATTCGCACTGGCCGCCCTCATCGGTCTGGGTATGACGAGCTGTGACGACATCCTGAAGGAAAACGTCAACCCCGACGTCGCTCACAAAAATACCTGTGAACTGGGTCTTCCCGTGCTTGTGTTCTATGCAGGTCAGACTGTGTACGACCACTCAGAATATTATATTTATCTTTCCCAATGTCTTACCACCATGGGTAAGAGTCAGACCGGTTCTTATGCCTATAAGAGCGGCTGGCAGTTCCTGACCATGAACCGTCACCCGATGTGGCGCCGTCACTTCTATGATATCGGTGTGAACGGCAAAGAAATGATCGCCAACTCTCAGGAAATCGGTTCGCCCAACTTTGAGCTTATCGCCCGTACGATCCAGCTTATGTCGACTCAGCTGACAACCGACTGTTTCGGTGAAATGCCCCGTAGCGAACAGTATCTTTCTAACTCGCCCAAATACGACTCTCAGCCCTCTATCTACGCTTGGATGTTTGACGAAGCCGAGGAACTCATCAGACTCTATGAAGATCCCGCTTACACACAGGCTGCAACAAATCAGCAGATCACCAAGAAAATGGACCGCGTTTATGCCGGTGACCTGAACAAATGGAAAGGTCTCGTTTACGCTGTCAAAGCCCGTCTGCTTCTCCGCAACCTTCCCAACGTTGACCGCAGCGCCGCTACCTGTCAGAATATCATCGCCACCGCTCAGAAAGCTATCGATACATGGCGTTCGGGCGACCTCCTTTACGGTCCCTGGTTCGGTAACGAGCCCCGTTACAACTTCGACGGTGGAACCGGTGAATCTTCAGCTCAGTGGAGTTCTTCACAGCCCAAAATCAACTCATGGGAATCACGTGACAATCAACTGTCCACTGCTGTTCCCTCGAAATTCTTCGTTCAGGACTGTATGGGTGTCATCAACCCCGGTATCGAACTTTCTCAGGGTTTCTGGGATCGTGAAAACGGTTATGGCGCAGACCCCCGTCTGATGCTTCTCTTCCGGCCGGCTAATGGTCCCGTTTCAGCTTCGAACGCCAGTACCCGTGTGATGATCCGTTACCTCGAGAATAACATCGGTGCCGGTTCGACCTTCAAACAGACTCACTATCCCGATCTCTATGCAGGTGCATACGCCGGTGGTGTCGACGCCTATACCGCGATCTTCACTATGGAAGAACTCTACTTCATGCAGGCTGAAGCTTACTACTGGATGGGTGACAAAGTCAAAGCTTGTGAACTCACCAAAGAAGCTGCTCAATGGAATGTACAGCGTCACCTCGACCGCTTCCTCGCTGATAACAACGGTGCTTATCCCGCAACCGGTAACCTTCCCGGTAATGCAAGCGCTCAGGAACGTTTCGAACGTCAGATGACTTCATTCTTCGACAATGAAGCTGTCAAAAAATGTAAACCTGCCAGCGAAATCGGTAACAAACACTGGTTCTTCAACCCCTCGACCTTCAGCCTCTCTGACCTGATGATCCAGAAGTACATCGCCATGTACATGCAGCCCGAACAGTGGACCGACATGCGCCGTTACCACTATTCGAACAACCGTAACAGCTATGGTATCGGTGACTCTAAGGAAATCATCTATCCGACTCTCCGTCGTCCCTACAACCTCTATCAGGCGCAGTGGGTTGACGGTCTGACCGATGCCGAAAAAGAAAATACCTGGGTTCAGCGTCTCAACCCCGACCCCGAAACCGAACCTAAGTATAACAAAGCAGAGCTCGAACGTCTGGGCGCTTACAACAACCACCTGTGGCTCCGCAAACCCATGATCTGGGCCGAAGACTATGGTAAAGTAACTTCACTCACCGCCGAATAATTCCCGGCAACCCGAATCTATAACTATTGTTTATACAGGTTTTAATTCTGATTCTCCAATAATAATTGTTTCTCTCCTCCAGATTGAGAGAACCGAGAAATAACCACCAATCAAACAAACACAAATGAAAAATATTAATAAATTTTTCCTCTTCGCTCTGGCTGCCGGTTCGCTGTTGACTTCGTGTAAGACAGATGATACACTGGGAGACAAGATGATCCTCGGTCAGGCTGTTCCTACCTGTTACTGGGAAGTCGGTTCGACAGCCTGCAAAGCCGGTGAAGCTTTCACTTTCCAGGGCAAATATAACGTGGAGCCCGGCAAAAACGTGGCTTACTCTCAGGTTTGGTACAATGTTGTCCGCGACGACGCTGCTTCGGTAACTGTTAAACTTGCCGGCGCTTCGCTCAGTTATTCCAAATCTGTCTCGGAAACCAACGAGGTCCGTTCTCACCAGCCTATCGCAACCTTCGATCATAGCCTTGCTGAATGGGACGGTCATGAATTCATCCTCATCGGTTCTATTAACGTTTCTCGTACTCTCGCACCCGTCAGTTGGGTTGATGCCACAACTTGGGACCAGGAGCGTTTCGATACCTACTATCCCGCCGGTTTCGCTCAGGAATTCTGTGACGATGTCATCGACTACCTGACTAAAGACTCGACCTATTATAACGGTCTCCGTACGGTCTACATCAACTATCCCTTCACCAACGAACAGTTCAAGGAAGTCAACGCCAAGTACAACGTTCAGTTACCCGATGATATTGACATGAGCGGTGAAGACGCCGGCTCGTCAGACAAATCCGACCTCTGGTTCTCGACCACCGAAGCCAGCGACGATGCTATCGTAGGTTACTACTATACAACTGTTTCAGGCGAGAATACTATCGTTCACGAAGTCGCTAAAGACGCTGCTAAGGATCCTTCGATCAACTACTACCCCGTCTATAAATCGGCTCCCTGGGTGTTCTGCCGCTATAACGACGACCTTGGTGCTATCATCTCGACAGTCCGCGCTGAGTACATGCCCGCGTTCATCGACCTGCTGAAAAACATCAAGTTTGAAGAATGGATCTATGACAGCTCTGAAAAGGTATATAAAGTTGAATTCAGCCGTAAATATACGCTCCAGAGCCAGTTCCGCGTCTACGACACCGACGGTGAGGAAGGCATAGCCGCTGACGTTCGTGAAATCTCTATTAATTAACCGTTTCGCAAGACGAATTTCTAAAGCAAGACATCAAAATGAAAAAGCTCAATAAATTAGCATTAATAGGTGTTTCGGCTCTCGCCATGGGAATGGTTTCCTGTGGAGACGAGGTTCCCAATCCCGATTACTTCCCCAGCGCAGACGTTGATTTCAACTATAATGTCGACGGCGACGAGTATACTCTTGATTACTACGTCGTATCGACAATCCAGTTCAACAATACTTCTGCTAAAACCGGTACCGTTAAATGGGACTTTGGCGACGGTGAAACATCAACCGATCCCAATCCGCTTCATAAATATGAAAAAGCCGGTGTTTATGATGTGACTTTGACTGTGGAAGGTGTAGGTTCGAAGACCTATCCCATCTTGATCTATGATATCGCTCCTGTACTGTCTATTGAAAGTCAGTCAACCGAAATCGTCGAATTCAATAACACTGTCCTGACATTCAACCTCGAGCTTCCCAACCCCGAAAACCTCAAGGTTAAATATGTCTGGACATTCCCCGATGGTACAGTAGACGTAAATGGTAACGCTGTAACCACATTTACCGGTTATGCAGATGAAAACGGCAACGTTGAGTATCCCGCACCCGTTATGTTCAAAAATATCGGTTCTCAGAAAGTCGAGATCTCCACATGGTTCGACACCGAAGGAGAAAACCGTCGCCTTGAAGACGCCTATCTGAATGTCCAGGTTGGTTGCAACGAACCCGCTCCTACCCTTTATTATGCTCAGCGCAAAGGTAATATCAAGGCTCTCAAGCTGGTTGACCTTTCCAAGCTCCCCGCCGGAACCAAAGTATTCCCCTATGACATGGGTGTCAGCGCCGGTTCGACAGTCATGAACCTCGTTTATGCAGATGTTGATACTAAAGACGAAGATGGTAATCCTACGAAAGAAAGTTGGATCTATATCCTCGACGCCGGTAAACAGTACTACTATATAAACGATGAAGATGGTGTACTCGGTGACGGTTACATCAACGCTATGCGTACCGATGGTACCGGCGTGAACACCGTTATCACCAATGTCGGTGGTGCGGCCTTCAACGACCCCTTCCAGGGCTTCGCTACCGGCGGTTACCTCTATTACACCGACCGTAACACCGGTATCTCGCGTATCGCTCTGACAGCTCGTGGTGAAGTTGAAAGTCAGAACAAAGACCATCAGCGAGAAAACTACTTCGTGATGAATAACTTGGTTCCTTACTATGGTCGCGGTATCTCGTACGGCGCCGTTCATGTAGCCCTTCTGAAAGATTCGAAAGGTGTATGGTGGTGGCCGAAGAACTACAACGGTAACGTAATTGTCAGATTCAAAGACACCGATATCTATACTACACAGAAAGAAGCTGAAACCAAGCCCCTGCCTTATCCGGTTATCTTCTCGGGTATAAAACTTCGTTCGTTCACTATTGACGAGAAACGTAAAGCCATGTATCTCTGGCGTCTCGGCTCGAAGCCCGGTTTCGCCCATTATGCTTTGCCCGGTGACACAGAAAACGGTGGCGATCCCGAAAAGGATGTGGTTGGATTTGTTGACATGGACGCTGATCCTATTAACACCACTGCTGACGAAGGCGTTTACACCTGTCAGCTCGCTCTCGATCAGGAATCCGGCCGCGTTTACTTCTGCTGGCGTCCGACCGCGACCGACTCGTCGAACATCCCCGCCGGTATTGTTTACTACGATCCCGACACCAAGAAATGTGTACACTATGGTGACACCAACGACCTTGGCATGGGTATCTGTATCAACCCCAACAAGACCAAACTTTTCTAATCGCGCCTTGACAGCGAACATCGATTAGTCTCCCTTTAAAGGTCACGGGCGCACACTTCCAAGCCGTCCGTGACCTTTTTTCACCCGGTAATGACGCCCTCTTCCTTTTTTCGACATAGTATCTTTGTCGAAGAGAATAACCGCCGGAGGCGGTGGAGATTATAGGAACCCCACACGGCAGTGTGGGGCCTCCAGAATCTCAAGATGAAGCTTCGGAGATGCGACATTATGTTAAACCAAGTGAGTAAACACGCAATTAACCTATCGATAGAATGAAAAATATAACCAAAACCCTGATAGGCACGGCGCTCATCGCGGCCGCTCTCGCTCAGCCCGTCGCAACCGACGCGCGCGAACATAGAGCGATGTGGATGACGCCCTTCCTTAACAGCAACTGGCCGTCGAGCGCTATCACCGCCAGCAACGCCCAGAGCCACAAGAATATTCTTGTCAGGCGTCTCGAAAAGTTCAAATCCCAACACATCAACGTCATCTACTATCACTGTCGTGCGATGTGTGACGCTACCTACGAATCGTCCTACGAGCCCTGGTCTTCGACCGTCAGCGGAAAACGCGGCCAGGCCCCGGCTTTCGATCCCTTCGCTTTCCTTGTTGAGGAAGCCCATAACAATGGAATCGAAGTCTATGCCTGGATCAACCCCTACCGCTATTGCAGCAGCAGTAAATATGGCGAAGGCGAGCTGAACTATGAGAACTCCCATCCCGATTGGCTCATCAGCCAGACCAAAGAGTCGATTCTCAATCCCGGTCTTGAAGAAGTCAAGCAACGCATCGTCGATGTCATCAGTGAAATCGTCACCAAGTATGACGTTGACGGAGTGATTTTCGACGACTATTTCTATACGAGCGGCACTCCGATGAGCCTCGATGCAGACCTCTATAAGAAATACACCGACAACGGTGGTAAACTCAGCCAGGCCGACTGGCGTCGCGCCAACATCAACGAAATGGTGGCCCGAGTCAACACCGCTATCAAATCCATCAAACCCTGGGTGTCATTCGGTGTCGGACCGGCCGGTGTCGCTTCGCCCCCGAATGTAACCTCTGAATACGGTCTCCCGGCTGCCCCCGGCGGCGGTGACTGGCAGTATAGCGGCATCTACAGCGATCCGCTCGCCTGGTTCAAACAGGGTTCGATCGACTTCATGTCGCCTCAGATCTACTGGCCGAGCCGCTTCGACGCCCTCTCGAAATGGTGGGCCGATGCAGCTGTCAAATATGGCCGTCATGCCTATCCTTCGATCGACCTCTCGGCCGTTGGTTCGCCCAAGGCTGAAGAAGTCCGTCGCGAAATCTGTCAGTCGCGCCTCGTCTCTCCCGCTGATGCTTCGGGTCTCGTTTACTTCCAGTATGCGACATTCGTCAACTATTCTGAAAAATTCGAAGGTAAAACCACCGAACTCGGCTCTATCCTGAGCCAGACCGAATATGCCGATCGCGCCCTCGTACCCCTCCGTCCCTGGACCAACAGTGTCAGCCCGGCCACCGTCACCAACATTCGTGTCGACGGAGATACTCTCCGTTGGGACGCGCCTGCCGACGCCAGGAATCAGCGCTACGTCGTTTATACACGCAACGGCAACGGTCTTGATATCGCCGACATCCTTTACACCAACAAATGGGCCATCCCCGCTGACGAATCGACCGCCGAACACTATGTTGCTGTCTACGACCGTTATGCCAACGTCTACACTCCGATGGGCGTCGGCGGCCAACTGAAAACCGGTCACAAGCCCGCACTGACCTATCCCGTAAAAGGTCAGCAGCCCGTCGACCTGTTCAACTTCAGCTGGACCCACGAAGGCACAACCGTCGTCAACGGCCGTGTCGAAATCTCTCAGGATCCCGCCTTCGCTACCGTCCTTGCTTCGGTCGAATACAACGGCAAACCCGAGGTTTCTGTCGCCGACTTCCCGCCGCTCACAACCGGTGAAACCTATTACTGGCGTGTCGTCCCGACCGATGTCAATACCGACCATCCCGTCAGCGACATCGAATCGTTTGTCGCCTCGCGTATCGCTATCACCGCTCCTGTCGCCGGCGCAACCGAGGTTTCGTACAATCCCGTCATCACCTATTCGCCCGCCATCGAAGGCACCGAATACACCGTTGAGATCTCGCGAGTGGCCGACATGACTACCGTCGAACATACCGGCGTAACCACCGAACTCAGCTATGCGGTTCCCGAACGCATTCTCTGCAGCGGCCGCAACTATTTTGTCCGCGTCACCGCCCGTCACGGCGAAGCCGTTTCTCAGTCGCTCGTTTCATCCTTCGCGACGGTGAACAAAGAAGACTATGCCGCTCCCGCCTTCCTCAATCCTTCGGCCCAGACCGGCTCGACGATCTTCTCAAACGAAAGTGTCGAGCTTCAGCCCTGGGAAGGTATGACCACCGTCACTATCAATGTTGCCGCCGACGCTTCGTTCCCGACCCGCTCGATGTACAGCGAACCCCTCTCGGGCTTTGCGACCAAGAGCAAGGAATTCGGCGAAGTCAAGATCTCAAGCAAGAAACTCGAAGACGGAAAGACCTACTATCTCCGTGCTCGCGGAACCTATACGGTCACCTCTTCGACCGCGAACAAGTACACTGATTATACTCCGACCTACTCGTTCACCTATTCAGCCCAGACGGGTGTTTCTGATCTGACCGTCGACAAGACCGCTACATGGCTCGAAAACGCCTCTACGCTCCACGTCGGCGCCGGAATCGATAAAGTCACCGTCTATGACCTTAGTGGCGCCACAGTCGCTGTCTACGACGTCAACGGCGGTTCGACCGTCGATCTGTCGGCTCTCCCCGCCGGAGCCTACCTCCTCCAGGCCGGCCGGACCACGCTCAAGCTCATCCGCTGATCCTCCCCCTGATCTCTAAACATTACGCTCACCCTTCTGATCGATTGCCGGTCAGAAGGGTGTCTTTTACGTAACAATACGTAACTCAGACCGAACTAAAACCTACCTCCCCGGCGTTATAATTACATGGAAACAAACAAAATCGCACACGAGGTTCCCCGCAACTTCACTCTCAACAACGGAATCTCAATTCCGTCAATCGGCTTCGGGACCTATAAACTCCCCGACGACGATTTGACGGCCGAAATTGTCGGCCGGGCAGTCGCCGACGGTTACCGGAATATCGACTGCGCTTCGTTCTACGCTAATCAAGCGGCTATCGGGCTTGGAATAGCCGGGAGTGGGGTGGGGCGTTCCGACCTCTTTGTCAGCAGCAAGGTCTGGAACACCGATCGTGGCTATGACTCGACGCTCCGCGCCTTCGAGGCCACCCTCGGCCAGCTCGGGTTCGATTATCTCGACCTCTATCTCATCCACTGGCCCGCGTCGCCCTCTCAGACCGACCGCTGGGAAGAAATAAACCGCTCGACATGGAAGGCAATGGAACGCCTCGTCGACGAGCACGCTGTCCGCGCCATTGGAGTCTGTAACTTTCGTCCGCGCCACCTCCAATCGATGCTCGCGACCGCCAATATACTTCCCTCCATCAATCAGATCGAGTACCATCCCGGCGAGATGCAGCGCCCGACCGTTGACTACTGCCGCGACCATGACATCCTGATCGAAGCCTGGTCGCCGCTTGCCCGTGGCCGGATGTTCGAAAATCCCGTCCTGCTTTCAATCGCCGAGCGCCACGACCGCACGGTCGCTCAGATCGCGCTTCGCTGGGAGCTGCAGCACGGCGTCCTACCTATTCCCAAGTCGGCCACGCCCTCGCGCATTGCCCAAAACATCGACGTCTACGACTTCGCTCTATCCCCCGACGAAATGGCCGCCATCGATGCCCTCGACGGCCTCGATTCCTCCGCCCTCGACCCCGACACCATCGCTTTCTGACCCTCCGCCTGCGCTTCACCTGATCATTCTGCGCTGAATCCACGACCGACCGGACGTGGTTCCACAAAACATGCTTTAAAACATGCTTTAAAACATGCTTTTAAATTTGGAAAACACCGTTTCCCGTCGTAACTTTGCGACATATAAACCAATCCAACCAATCCTTAAATCCTATGAGACTATCCCTCCGCTCCATATTAGCCTCGGTAATACCATTGATCATGCCAGTCATGTACGGACAGTCGGCCACTGAAAAGGACTATGTTCCGCGCGATTATTCCATAGTCCCGACCACTCCGGGAGTTGCTCAGTTTCTCGATTTTCAAAATTTCCAGGTGGATAATTTCAGGGGAATACCTCAAATCAGTTTTCCGATATATGTTCTGAAAGCCGGTTCTATATCCGTTCCGATCACTCTTTCGTATCACGGCGGTGGTATACGTACTATGCAGGCATGCGGAAACGCCGGGATGGGCTGGACGTTGTCATTGGGTGCCGAAATCGGCCATACAGTCAACGGAGCGCCGGACCATGCCTATGGAGGCAAAGACAAAATACATGGATTATACCGCCTTAATAGTGCCGAAAATACTTTCCGGGAAAAACTTATAAACAAACAATATTCGGGAAATCCTAATGATTACACGAATTATCAGACATGGCAGGGAGAATATGGACAGCGATATTACGAAGGCCTGACTGATCTTGCCAATGATACGTACAACCTTTACGGTCTCGGATTGTCAGCTGTTTTTGCCTATCCCGATTCAAAAAACATTGTCAATTCATCCGAGAGTCCGATTTTGATTAATTTCAGTGAACGTATGCCCACAATAAACGATGGAGGCTGTGACGCATACGGATTTGAGGTTTACAACCAGTCGGGAACGAAATATCTTTTTGTAACACAGGATCGGTGCAGGTATGATTATTCTTACGGAAGACCTGATTTAGATCGTATGACTGATTCAGTATATTACGCCTCGGCATGGCACCTTGACGAGATAACTGACTTAAACGGAAACAAAGTCACCTATCATTATCACGAGGCCCCGAAGTATATAAAAGACATGGGCAACAGCACGTACCGTTTCTATTCTGACGAACAGGAAAGCAGATCAAATAATTGGATAAATTCGTCCGTAAACTCCGTGATTTATAGGCCACAGATTCTGGACAGCATCTGTTCAGAAAGTATTACTGTTAAAATCAACTACTACCACCAGGTGACATCAAACACATCCGTGCCTTTAATAAGAAGTATCAGTATTATTGCCGACGGAGAGGTGCAGCGAGAGGTAGAATTTGACTATAAACATTTTCCCCATCATAATGCGCGGTATTTAAAAAGTGTGATAGACCAGGGCGAGCCGATTCTTTCATTCGAATATGATGATCCGGAAAATAACAATTTCGATTTCTACTATGAATCGCAAGATTTCGGAGGCTACAACAACGGAGCCGAGAATGGAGGCCTGATACCGACTATAGGACCTTATGGAATGGGGGCCGATCGTTCAGTGGTACCAGAAATGGCAACGAAAGGAGTGCTGACCAAAATAACCTATCCGACCGGTGGCTCGACCGAGTTTCAATGGGAAAGCAACGACTTCAATTATGTCGGCCCATATCCGAGCAGCGGAACCGGTATGAGCGCTACTACCTATTCGAAAATCGAAAAGAATTATCTCAGGATGTGTCTCGATGATAACTACAAAAAATTAAAAATTACCAACTGGCTAATAACGGACAGACAAGACGTAGTCATTGATCTATCCAAATACTATAACATGGAGACGGCGTATTTGTACGGATCCGATTATTATCATACGCACCATTATGACAACGGTATGTATCCATTCAAGAATCCACCGAATTTTCCGCATGTCAGATTCGTACTTGTCAATAAAAACGGCAATCGCGACGTCAAAAAGGTATTTTACCTTGACAAAGAAACAATCGAGGATATCGGGAAAAACCAGCCTATTGCATTTCAGTTAGACCCGGGAACGTATGATGTCGAGCTTATAAATCCGTTGTCAGTACAACATGCTGAAGATCTCTTGGAAGCGAATATGAGATACGAAGACAGCGAGTCAGGCTTCATTTATCTCAGTAAACGGACACAGGATGTCATCAGCAGTCAGACAAGAGATTATTGGTGCGGACTTAGAATCCGTCGAATCATATCCTCGACCGGAGATCCTGACGACTCTCCTATCAGAAAAGATTACTATTATAATCGGGGAAAGGTTCCTAATTCAACAAGCGGCACTATAAATACCCTGCCACGATTTGTTTATACATACTATCAATGGTTCAGCATGGGACTAGGCTATTCGGATTGTCAAGTTACAGCGGTGGGATCAGAGGCTTTTCCCAAAACACCGGTAGGAAATATCAGTCAGATTCAGTATCCCGATGTAACATGTGATCTTTCTGCTCAAGATAGAGGAGAAGCAAACTCATATCTGCATAGTATGACTGAAACATTCAGATATTCAAGTGCACGATCCGTAGAGTATAATGATTTCAATGACACTCCCTATCTGATATTTCAGCCCGTCGGTGCCCGCACCTATACATCCAAAGAACATTACCGAGGGAACCTAATGCGTAGAACAGTGGGCGATGCAGGTTTCGGTATATATACAGCTACCAGTTATGACTATAATATACATGAGAAGGAAGGTACACCGTTATTGACAACCGATGCGTTTGTGCTTTGCGATTACTCGCGTGTCCCGGGTATAAATCCTGACGGCGTTCCCGATTACTGTATTGGTACATATCAGATAATACCCTACACCAAAACCATCAAGTATGAATATACGGAAGAGTCGGACGGAATTATAACAGGCAAGGATTATAAGTATTACTATAACCACTATACCGATAGCCTTGACTTTAATCTGCCTCAGTCGATGAGTTCCACCACATCCGAGGGCGATCTGTTGACCACCTATTACGCCTACCCCCGCAGAAATCTGTTCTGTCTCGCTCAGCCAAAAGCCGAGATAGTTGTCAACGGAAACACAATAATTTCGGCCCGGCGTACTGAATTTGACAGCAATACATTACTGCCTCTACGCACTTATGAACTCACCGATCCGTCGGACCTGACTCTTTCTCTTCCTTTGGCTAAAATGGTCTCCGACGGCCAGCTCAGCGCCATAAATTCGCCTTTGTATGAGTATAAATATAATTCTCAGGGTAATCTCATAGAAATCAACTATAAAGGCATTCCTCTTGCATCTTATATATGGGGATATAACGGTCTTTATCCGATTATAGAGGCTTTGAACACCTCGTCTGCTGATCTCCATGCGGCGGCTCTCAAATCCGGTCTTACCAACGGCCAGATAACCGGACGGTCTGTCGTATCGCAATCCAAGATAAAGGAAGTCGCGGCCAGTCTCCGCACGAATCTGCCGGGGACTGAAATAACCTCCATCGCCTATCACTGGATCTGGGGCGTCGTCGAAATGTCAGACGGCAGAGGAGTCTCCAGCACATTCAAATATGACGGACAAGGACGGTTATCCGAAATAAGGGACTTCAATAATTACCTTATCAGCAAGTTCGACTATCATTATAAAAGTTATAACGACATGTAACGGAATGGAGGATACGACCATGAAACGAATCTTAGCCATAACGGCTGTATTCAGTCTTGTATGCATAAGCGCGTCTGCCTATTCGCGTCTGTTGAATTTCCCACGTATAGGTGACAGGTTGACGATCGATATTCTCGATAACAACTCTGTCAAGACCGATTCCCTGCTGACTACAATCAATCTAACCTCTGCAAAAATCATTTCCACCGAACGTTACAGTGTGTGGGAGCCGGCAGCGGGCGATACACTGTCGGTTATGCTTGAAATAACGGGGCGTGAACAGAAATATTTGAGTGATTATCAAAACACTCTTTTCTGTATCACCGAAATCAAACCCGGATATTCGCGATATTATACATATCCAAAGCCCTATATTCCAGTCGATCAGAGTAACACCGTCTATCCTGTATCATCATTTGGAAGAGCAGAAAATGTTGTAAAATACGCATCAAATGGACACTCGAGAATCAATATCAGCAGAGGTGGGAAAGTTATAATTTCAGAAAGTGATACCCTTGAAAACGTGGATCATATTCATTTGAACCTTTCTGAAAAAATGATTTTCGGCGATTCCACGGTCTTACACTATAGTACTACAGACCGATGGTATGCACCGGGATACAGATATCCTGTGCTTAGCCACCAATTGGATATAATGCTCACTGAAACCAGAGATACTGTTGACACTAATTCCAAATGGATCTACATATCGCCTGATATTCAAGAAAAAGAACTGACCAATGATCCTCTTAATGAAAATATCAGACATGATATTAAGGATCCATTTCGTTACAACAATCCTGAATCCGGAAATAATACAGCTGATAATCGACCAACTCCTCCCGGCATAAGATGGAACGCTGACGGGACGGTCCTGACAGTCAGTCAACCGGGTATGCAATCGGGTCAATACACACAGTTGATTCTGTGTGATATTCAGGGACGCGTCTTCTATACCGCTGACTTTTCCGGTGACGATACGGAATTAAGAATCGACGTCAAAGTCCTTAACAAAGGGACATATATTCTTTATATCGCTACCGGCGGCGACCCCGTCACCTATCGTTTCATAATTTAATCCGCGAAGCAGTCATGACCACAATACTGAAACAAATATTGACAGCAGGTACCATCCTCGCCTCTTCCGGTGGTGCATTACTGGCTTCCAACGACGGGAGCAACTACATAAGAACCACTACATTCCTGACTGGATCTGTTACTCCGACACCCGGACGGGTGAATAACGTTTATTATGATGGCATGGGACGTGAGGTTCTGACCGTCAGCGGTGTTTCCAATGAACCACAGGATATGATCGCAGTCCGGTCAGACTACGATGACAGAGGCAACCTGTGGAGGAAATGGCTCCCGGTGCCCGGAAATGAATCTCTTTTAAACAAAAGGTCGTATGAGAGCGCCGCGAAAGGCCTGTACGGAAGCGGCGAGATGCCTTACACGACATACGGTTACGAGGAAACGGGCCGTAACCGGCTAGTTTCCGAAGCCGGCCCCGGCAAGCACTGGCACCTTAAAGACGTTACCAAGAAGTTTTTCCGCAATGCCGATACTCTGACTCACGAGAAAAGAAACCTTATCTGCACTATGCTTCGCGTGGATGATGCTGACGGAAGAGTCATGGTCGGCCCGTTCTACAAGACAGGAACACTACGCATCACCGATACGACCGATGAGGACGGAATAAGTACACTCGTTTTTGAAAACAGATCGGGAAACGTGGTTCTCAAACGGACCATCAGTGCTGACGGAAAGATGACAGCCGACACTCGTTTTGTCTATGACATCCGGGGTGATCTCCGTTATGTCATCTCGCCCGAAGGTTCCAAACGTATTCCTGCTACGGGAAAGATTCCACAGAATGTTCTTGACGACTACGCGCAGTGCTATACCTACGATTTCCGTCACCGTTGCGTTAGCGAAAAGATTCCGGGATGCGGAGCCACCGAATATGTCTACGACAAGTTCGGGAACATCATTTTCAGTGCCGACGCCGAACAGCGGGCCCGGTCGGAATGGACCGTTACAAAATATGACCGACGGTTGCGTCCCGCCGTCCAGGGCCTGGCGAAGCTCCCCGCAAAGACTCGCCAGCAGCTTCAGACGGAATACGGCGACACTTTGCTTGTCGAGACCTTTGTCCCCGATGCCAACAAAGTCGAATCGTCCCTCCAGTACACCGCTGTCTCCGGGCCTTCAAGCTTCTCTCCGTACATGGCCTGGTATTATGACGATTACAGGTTTATCCAGGCCCCGAACTCGTCAGTAAAAGCCCAATTCGAGACAGTTTCGGACGGGGCATACACCGCGCTGGGGCTCTGCACCGGTACGGCTATGAACGGCGACGGTGAGACTTTCTACCGGGCCGTCAAATATGACGCACGTAAGAATGTGATCATGACCTGTCTGTGGGACTGCTATCTCCAGCAGATCCGTTATACAGAAACGACCGACTATGACTTTGTCGGGCAGCCGGTGACGCGTACGGAAAAGAAAGAGTCCATGATGGAAGCTACCGTGACTGCCTCCGACAGGATTGTCTGGCAGTACACCTACGACGGAGCGGGACATCTGACCGGGCTGACATTGAGTATTAACGGGGATGCACCGTTCACGGTGACGTCCTCCGAATATGATGCAATCGGACGGATGGTCAGCGAATGGCGCGGAACCGACGTCGCATACGCCTACGATATCCGCGGACGGCTTTCGGAAATCTCGTCGGATGTCTATTCCGAGACATCGGGCTACGGGGCCAGTCCGTTCCCCAGTCTGCCGGTAAGCTATAAAAACATCAACTACACCGCCGAATCGTGGGGCGGAGACAGACCCTGGTCGGTGTCGATGGCCTACGGCTACGACGGACTGGGCAGGATGAAGAGCGCCGTCTCCCAAGGAAGCGGTGCCACGGCCGGTCTGTCAGAGACCCTCGACGTTGACCTCGACGCCAATGTGGTCGGGGTGATGAGAATGTACAACGGCGCTATGATACAGGATGCGGTAATGACGATGGATGGCGGAAAGATTGCGGCCGTCAACGATGCATCGTCGCCGTATTATGCCGATTATGTCGGACGGATTCCTGACGGAGACTACGCGATAGCCTACGATCTGAACGGACGCCTGACCGCCGACGGAAGCCGTCAGATAAAATCAATCACCTATCATAAATTCATCGACCGCCCCGACAGGATAACGATGGACAACGGCGACTACACGGTCAGCCGTTACCTGCCCGACGGAACGCTGACCAAGCGTTCGTTCACCTCGAAGCGGATCGAGACCGTCACGAAAGTCAACGCCTCGGGACAGACCGAGACTCGCGAAGTGACTCGCACAACGACAAACGTCAACTCCTACATCGGCTCGTTCTGGACCATGACAGGCGCCACGGGCGGTCGCCGTGTGCTGACTCCCGCTGGTTATGTCGACCTCACAACCGGTCACCGCTACTGGTACCTGACCAACCGCCAGGGCTCGACGATGGCCGTTGTCGACGAGACAGGTAACATCGTTCAGCGCAACGGCTATTACCCGTCGGGAACACCGTTCATCCTGCCGTCGGAAATCGGTTCGGCTGAGCCTCCGTCCTTGACCGAAGCGACCGATCAGCTCCACATCGGGAACCGGTGGCTGGGGCATTCGGGGATGAACATGTATGACAACTCGGCGCGGTTACACGACCCGATCCTCATGCGTTTCGGGGCCCCCGACCCGATGTTCGGCAAATATCCCGACACGTCGCCCTGGACCCACTGCGCCGCCAATCCCATCAATGCGATCGACCCGCTCGGACTGGATGAATATGTGATAAATAATAATGGTGAGGTAATCCAACAGATTCCTAACAACGAGAAAGATATCATTACTATCGAAAACACTGGCAATTCGAAAGAGTTCAAGAAAGGTACAATATTAGGTTGGACAAGAGTTAAAAACTCAAAATCAATAATACAAGATATGATTAATCTTGATAGAAGCCAAGTCGTAAATAGGAATAGTGATCCAAACAATCCAACAATAGATTATTTGAAAGTACGAGGCGATGATAATGCAGTTGAGGTTTTTGAATTTTTATCTGACGAGTTACAAAATGAAAAAATTGAATTTTCATTATTAATGACAGGAATGTCTGGGTCTAAAGGATTGAATTTTATAAGTACATCTCATCTGGAGTCAGGAGATAATTCAAGTACGCATTTGTTTAATACTATGTTATCAAAGGGATTTAACATAAGAGCATGGATCCATAATCACCCTGGTAATACTGAACCAAACTATAATGATCGAGCTTTAGCGAGGCAATTATGGGCTCACTCTTTAAAGATGAAAAAGAGAATCATTTGGGCTGTCTATCAACCAACAAATCATCAATATGTGCCGTATAACCATCATAAAAATTTAAACTATTAAATAAAATTTTAACTCTGTAATGCTCCCGATGAGAGTTGCTTCTAAATTGATGAGTTATGAGATTAATACGACTGATTGTTACTTTGGCTTCCTGTTTCATATTCTACTTGCCTGCTCATACGCAAGTATCGTTTGAAAATATACTTGTGAACCCAAAACGCATAAATAAGGTGGAACGTAGACAAGAATATACTCTTCCCCTATATTTATGTGAGAAGGAATCATTGTTTGTTCCAATGATAAAAGATTATCTCCAAGCTTTTAGCAATATATCGGAAAAGAACAATTTTCCAGTGTCTATTCCTGTTTCGTATATTCATTTGGTTGATAATACAAGTTTCCCTTCCGAAGTGGTAATAAGTTGGCTTAATGGGGAACAAGATAGGGCTACTCAGACTTCCAAAATGCATTTCGCAGGTGTGATTTATTTTGAGAATCATTATTTTCTACTTACTGATGCAGTTGCCTCTTTTTTTACGCGGGACACAGAAAATGCAATCATAAATTTTGAAAGGTTATATACTGAATATGATCTAAAAGCTGAGGATCGATGCAATGGACTTATTCCAGGTTTTTTCAGATCTTTTAAATTCTAAATAAAAATCAATGAATATCAATATTAGAAGAATAGGGGTTGTACTGTATTTTGTATGTATACTTTCTGTCTCTGGTTTTAGCCTACCTTTTGAAGATGCTTATACAGTAATGTTTGGAGCTAAAAAAGTCCAATATAGACCCGAATATGATCGACTAAATACAACATCAGTGGTATGGGATTCTGTTTTTGCTATTGAAGTATCCAGACCCAAGTATGAAATTTTGGAAGATAGTCCATTGGTTAAAGCTATTGAAATATATTTGAATCACTTTGAAACTTTTCAATGCGATTCAACCAATGCCCTTCTAGGGAATTTTACGGAACCATATATTACGACAGTCAGTATTGACGAAAATATAGATGGTTCTTATTTCTTCTTTGAGAATTGGAATACTTATTATCCAGGAAGTACCAAGTTCAATGAAAGACATATTAAAAGGCATTTCCTTGAAGATCCTATGTATGGTTATGTTGAATACAAATCGCATATTTTCCTTTTTAGGAAGTCTCTGCTTAGTAACTTCAAACCAATAGGAATAGAGAAGCCTTTTCTTTTCAAAATAAGGATAATTGAGCCTACAGACTCCTTGGGACGGAAGAGTATTAATATGAACACCGACAACAACATATATATTAAAAAATTTTCGATGTTTATTCCGTGGCGCGAAGTTAACAAATGATGAGAGTCGTAATTTGGCATAAAGTATTTTGACTCGACGGAATTTAATACCTGACGATAACAACCCACAAAAACAAGCCATTAAATTTGGAAAACGCCCTTTTCCGTTGTAACTTTGTGACAACCAACCCAATCGTAATGAATTAACTCGTAAATATGATGAAACTCATCCACGTCCTCCGAGAGTTAAGTAAGATTGTCACTATTTGTTTTATTGTGTCATTCATCGAGCCTTCTATTAAGGCCGGGAATCCGGGCTGCATTTTTGCAGACATCGAACGGACTGAAAAGGACAGCATTTATGTAGCAATTCGTAATACGTCCTCCGACACGCTATGTCTGTTCACGGGTTTCATTCATTCGAGTGCGTCTCGAACGCCTTGGTGCAATACCGATCAGATGCTTTATGTCCATCGGTATGATCCTGACACAGATGTGTATAAAGTTTCATTTGTTCCACTGAAGCCTTTCATGCAGTATAACCGCCATGTTCCTGTGAGACGAATCGGTTATCCCGAGGAGCCGAGTTGGCCACTGACTTATGAATTTGCATTGATACCTCCTCACGAAAAGTTCATTTATCCTGTCTCAAAAGCGTCAATCAATAGGAAGGAATATATAATTGACTATCATCCTGAAAAATTTCCTTTCTACAATATTTTAGCTAAAGAAAAAGGGTGATCAAACCTATCTGGCGGAAGTACCTGAGTATAGACCGTATATTAACAAACTGAAAATCGAGGCAGCTCCTGACAGAGACAAAAATTGGATAACCCTTGAATTTGCCGTCTATACCAGATGGGACATTATGGGTAAGAACGTACTGAATAACCCCGACACGCCCGGTGTTGTCGGAGGTCGATGGGAATCATTTTATTTGGACCCCTATGCGTGCAACTACCAAGTGATGAGTTACATGGTTGTATCCCTTCCTATAAATATTTCAGAGAACGAGTAGTCTACCTCCTGTCGAGCGGGGCTATCGGGAGCCGGCGGTTGGGTTATTTGGGGAAAAAGTCGTAACTTCGCGTGGTGAAACGAACCAATCATTTTCAGCACGATGAAAGTTAAGACCCCTAAAGAGACCTATCTCG
Organism: uncultured Bacteroides sp.; assembly: GCA_964454925.1. GTDB lineage: Bacteria > Bacteroidota > Bacteroidia > Bacteroidales > Muribaculaceae > CAG-873. The sequence goes on along the minus strand of CAYVXC010000016.1, from coordinate 1,338 downwards.
ATGCGCGCACGATAGGCGATGTGAAAGTAACCCTCGGGAGGACCTCGTTGGGCCGCATGGCCGTCCTGGCGACCGCCGCCGGAGCATACATCTCGCTCGGCGCGCTCCTTTCGGTCATTGTCGGCTTCGGAATCCCCGAGTTGGCGTCGGCCAATCCGTCGCTTCAGCGGCTTCTGAGCGCACTGACCTTCCCGATCGGACTGGTGTTGATCGTTGTCCTCGGCGGCGAACTGTTCACGGGAAACAACGCTCTTCTGGTTCCCGGGCTGGTCGAACGGCGCTTCGGATGGCGCGACGTGGCCGTGAACTGGACTTTTGTATGGATCTTTAACTTCGTCGGCGCGTTGCTTTTCATTGCGATGTTTGTCACCGGGGCCGACATGCTCGGCGCCGAGCCGTGGAAATCGGCTATCGTCAGGATTGCCGAGACAAAGGCCAACTCGATGACGTGGTGGACGGTGTTTTTCAAGGCCGTCGGTGCCAACTGGTGTGTCTGTCTGGCCGTCTGGCTGGCGCTGTCGGGTAAGACCCTCGGTGAAAAGATCCTTGCCTGCTGGATTCCCGTTGGCGCTTTCGTCGCTCTCGGCTTCGAACACTGTATCGCCAACATGTTCTTTATCCCTGCCGGGATGTTGGGCGGAGCCGACGTGACTATGAAGGCTCTTTTTGTCGATAATCTCGTCCCGGCCACGCTCGGCAACATTGCCGGCGGAGCGATTCTCGTCGGAACACTCCACTCGTGGCTCCACCGCGACAGATCGACTGAAAATTAAGATTTTTACCCTTCGCTTTGAACGAAACAGCGCCGGAAGTTGTATATTCCAATGAAGGCTATATGCCCGAAAACGGAATAATACAAAAAAACACATAAACGACACTATGAATTTTGAAGAATTAGGAGTGAGAGACGATCTCCTCCGCGCGATCAGAGAATTAGGCTTCGAGAATCCGATGCCCGTACAGGAAAAAGTGATACCGACCCTTCTGTCGAAGGACCATGACGTCGTGGCCCTCGCTCAGACCGGTACGGGCAAGACCGCCGCTTTCGGCCTCCCGGTCATTCAGCGTATCGACACCGACCGCCATGTCCCCCAGGCTCTGATTCTCGCGCCGACCCGCGAACTCTGTCTCCAGATCGCCGGTGACCTCGCTGATTTTTCAAAATACACTCCCGGACTCGTCGTCCTGCCCGTCTATGGCGGTTCGTCGATCGAAAGCCAGATCCGCGCGCTGAAAAAAGGCGTGCAGATCATCGTCGCCACTCCCGGCCGACTCATCGACCTGATCAACCGCGGGGTTGTTAAACTCGACGATGTCCACACGGTCATCCTCGACGAA
>CAYVXC010000015.1:6378-23937 GCA_964454925.1 uncultured Bacteroides sp. | reverse complement strand
CAAACTGCTCTTTGGTTTCGAGTTTGGTGCGGCCGGAACCGATGATGTCGAAGCCGCCGGTGTTGCGGTATTCGTCGATGATCGGAGCGGTGAGTTCCATGTAGTTGTGGTCAACGAGACCGCCGGGGCCCATGATGAAGCCGAACAGACGGCTGTCGCGGTGAATTTTCTTGATACCGTCGAAGAGACCGCTGATGACGTTGTGACCGCCGGGAGCCTGACCGCCGGAAAGGATGACACCGACGTTGACAGGACGACCTGCGGTAGGAGCGGTGTTCTTTTCAAATTTCAGTTCGGGGAGACCATAAGTCGAGGGGAACAGAGCCTTGATCTCGGCTTGGTTGGCTACAGACTCGGTGGGTTTGCCGGCAATAGCTTTTACGGGGCCGGTCAATACGATAGGCAACTTGGGCTGGTAAGTCGCACGGGCTTTTTGCAAAGCACTTTTCTTCATTGGTGTGGGTATATTTAACTTGTTAGTTTAGTGCATTGGTTAATATTTCGACCGCAAATTTAATCATAATTTGACTTTTATCCAAAGGCCACATGATGTATGAGCGGGTTTCAAATGCTTCTGATTTTGATTTTTCTGTTAAAAAATCAAAACGAGGCTTATGTCAATCAGGAACGGCAACGACAGTTGTGATCCGGGAGAGCGGCAGGAGATATTTGGTCGCCATTTCAGCGATGGTTTCAGCCGTTAGAGATTGAAGCGCTTTCTGTTGTTGGTCAAAATAGTCGGTTGGCGTGGCGAGGGTCAGTCGGATGACGTAGTTGTCGGTAACAGCGAACGGCGAATCGAGTGTGGACGCGAGAATAGTTCCGAGATACATTTTCAGACGGGTCAATTCATTCTCATCCATAGGCTCGGTGGCGAGCTTGGTTATCTCAGACTTGATATTTGAGATCACTTCGTCGACATATTCCGGATCACAGTCGGCTGTGACAGAAATGTAAGCATCCTCACGGATTCCGAAAAGCGAAGCCGAGATTCCATAGGTCAAGCCTTTTTCTTCGCGTATGTTAGTCATCAGACGGCTTCCGAAATACCCTCCGAGTGCCGTAACCGTCATTCTCAAAGGAATGTAATCGGGGTGGCTGCGGTTGATGGCGGGAATGCCGATGGCAACTGAGGCTTGTCGTGCGCCCTTTACTATGATTTTGATATCGCTCGGACTGTCAGGCGTGAAAGGTCTGTAACCACGACGTTTTTCGACCGGTGAATCCTGTCGGAGACTTAATGCGAATTCCTTTAGGGCCATTTTTACTTTCTCGTCGGGTCGGCCGCCGATGAAGATATCGACCTGACTGTTATGTATCATATTCAGCCAGGCTTTCCGAATGTCACCGCGTGTCAGTTTACAGAGGATGTCAATTGTGTTCTTGTTTTGATAGGGATGGTCACTGCCTGACATTGCCTGCACGAGTCGGCGGGTGGCCTGTACAGGTGTGCGGCCTTCGTTGAGTTGCAGGTTCGCTATCTCTTTATTTTTCAGAGCCTCAAATGAAGATTCGGGAAAAGCTGGAGACTTTATGATTTCAGACAGAAGATCGAGTAGAGTAGGTGTCTTGGCGTTTAGAGATATAAGTTCGAAACCGGTGAAATAGTCCTCACTGCGCGGAGTAAGCCATGCACCTTCAAAATCAACCGCATCAGCAATCATTTCTCCGCTGAGGTTAGTGGTCCCTTCGAGCATCAGCTGAGGAAGCAACTTGACAGCGAAAGGATTTTCAACATCAGACTTCCCAATCTCCCAAAGTAGGACGATCCTGTTTACGGCTTGGGTCCCACATTCGACCGTGTGAATTCTGATTCCGTTTGGCAGTGTCTCAACCTGTTCAGGCACAATGTCGAGATGCCCGAATGGTTCGGTGGCCGGAACTTTGGATCTATCAATGGCTGAATTAAAGTCCATTATCTTCAAGATATTGTTTTGCGTGTTCCAGATCCTCGGGCGTGTCGATGCCGATTGTAGGCGTGTCGGTTACTCCTACTTTAATTTTATAACCGTTCTGAAGCCAGCGCAACTGTTCGAGGCTTTCGGCTTTTTCGAGGCTGCTTTGAGGAAGTTTCGTAAGTTGTGGAAGGATATCGGCGCGATAGGCATAAATGCCGACGTGGGTATGGAAAGTCGCGCTTTCGAGCCATTCGGTCCAGGCCTTTCCTCTTATATAGGGAATGATTGACCGCGAGAAGTACATCGCGAAATCATTGTCATCCTTGACGAGTTTGACAAGATTTGGATCAAAAAGGGCTTCGAAACCCGCCGCCGGATCAAAGCGCCGTGCAAGAGTTGCAATTTGGGTTGCCGGGTCGTCGAATGCGGACATAAGCAGCTCGATCTGTTCAGCAGCGATAAAAGGTTCGTCACCTTGAATATTGATGATCACATCGGCGTTACTGCCGGAAAGGCTATATGCTTCCATCACCCGGTCAGTCCCGCTCGGATGTTCAGCCGAGGTCATGATAGGATTGCCTCCGAAGTCTGACACGGTTTTGAAAATACGTTCATCGTCGGTGGCAACATATACTTCATCGAGAACCTTTTTTACGCGTCGGACAACGTGTTCGATTACCGGATAATCGCCGAGCATGGCAAGAGGCTTCCCGGGAAAACGGCTTGATGAATAGCGTGCGGGTATGATTCCAACAAATTTCGTCATTATGTTACATGTGTTTAATTTTGAACACTTACTTTTTGCTTTCGTTTACCGAAATAGGTAGGCAGGAGAACGGAGCCGGCGAAGAGATAGACATAGTAACTGAGCAACCGCCATGTCAAAGCGAGCAAAAGAGCTGTTGATGCGGACCCGATCAGGTCGCCGTAGTATTCGGTGAACAGCCATTCACTGACGCCACTGCCACCCGGAGTAGGCGAGACCATAAGAAGTACCCAGACGATAAACTGACGGCCGAATACAAGAAGTCCGGATGCATCGGGCACGAGAGCCCAGAACAACGCATTGACGACAAGATAGCGCGAGAACCATGATAGGGTTGTTGCTCCGAAAACGTTCAGCCACCATTTCATGGATGCTCCACGGAGGGCATGGGAAGCCTCGATCATGTTGTCAGACATTTCGATCGCGCCCTTTTGCCATCGGCGAAGCAACTTCTTGCTGAAGAGGATTTTTATCAGTTTGGCCACCCCCTCGGGTTTGACAATTATCCCAAAGAACAGAATCATGGCCCAGATCACGATGCCGGCGTATACGAGCCAGAAAACAATTTCGACTCCGTGAAGAAATCCTATGCCGGTGCTGTGGGAAGAGCCGAACAAAGACTCTATCGGCAGAACAAGCATAATTATCGGACAGAACACAACGAAAAACATTTCGTCAAGAAAGAGTGTAGTCAACGTCATTGTGGTTGCTTTCCCGAGTTTGACACCTTCGCGGTTGAGGTAAAAAATCGCAAAAGCACTGCCACCCATGGCCGAGGGAGTAATGGCGGACGTGAAAGCACACATGAGATCTACCCGGAAAGCCCGGCGCCAGGTGAGCGTGGGCGAGGCGATGGTGTGGAATCGCCATGCAAGTCCGAAATCTCTCCCGATCACAAAGATTACGGCGGCGATGAGACCGATCGTTATCCGTGGTGTCCAAGTGAAATCCTGAAACCGGGAAAAAGAAAACTCGTCTTTAAAAAGCAGATAGGTCACTCCGACCCCGATGAGGACCGGGAGAGCGACCCGAAAAAACATTTTTGTCAGCGAATCTTTCACTGTTGTCGACAAGCGTTTAGTTTGGCGATAAATTCTTCCGTGTACTTGACGGGATCGTCAGCATCGGCTATTCCGGCCCCGGTAGCGATGCCCGATGCTCCGGTCGACATGATTAATTCGGCATCGTCAGGGCCGAAGCATCCTGTCAGGACAATCGGCATTTCGTTCCCGGCCGAATTTGCTTCTTTAATTATCGATGTCGCTTCTTCCATCGGAATATCAGGTCTTATAATGGCATAATCAATATCCCTTCCTTTCAGGGACAGGATAGCCTGAGAACTCCCAACTTCGACTCCGATGATAGCTTCGGCACCGAATTCCTCTCTGACTGCTGCAGCCGATTTACCGGATTTAGATGAAAGATAAACCCCATGGACGCCCAGCTCCTTTGCCAATTCCGGACGATCCTCAATCGTCAGAATAGTTGAAGTTTCCTTACATAGCGGAATTAGCTCACTCGCGACTTCACGGATACGGTCGTCTGAAAGCCCTTCCGTTTTCAGCTGAATCCATGCACCACCGCCTTCAATAAACATCTGGCACTGCTCTTCTATAGAGAAACGTTTGTTGTCGTTTTGGGGAATATATTGTAACATAAAGATCTTGATTTCGGAATGTAGAGTGAATCCCTACACCATTGACAAAGTTACTGCTTTTTTTCTTCCTCACCAAATCCCGCTACATTAATATATAGGGGTAGACATATAAAGGCAAATAAAAAAATCAGCACCTTTTGAGCACTGATTTTTTGTAGCGGGACCGAGAATTGAACTCGGGACCTCCGGGTTATGAATCCGACGCTCTAACCAACTGAGCTATCCCGCCGTTTTGCGAGTGCAAAGTTAGATAACTTTTTCGAAACTGCCAAATTTTTTGTCTGATTTATAGAATAAAATTTCTTTGTCAATTTTTGATGAGTGTTTCCCGCTCTTGATTTTCAAAGCATAAAGGATAAATTGAGGATAAAATTTGGTAATTTCACATTTTTATGTTAATTTTGAGCCGAAATGTTAAAATTGAGATTTTAGAAGGACTATCAAGATTAAACAAATTTTAATCTCAAGTGTTAAAATCGTATAGACACTGAGATAAAGTTCTTTCTCAACGTCAAGTGCTTAAACAGAATGAAGAAACAAACTATCTGGATATTAACTATACTGATGGCCATAACGTTACTGGGCCTGTTGTTCATGCAGATTTTCTACATGAGAAATATGGTGAATATGCGTTATGACCAGTTCTCCCAGGCCGTGAAACAAAGTCTCTACGGTGTAACGGCCCGTCTTGATTATGAAGAGACGAGACGATTCCTCGAAGAGGACGTGGATAACATACAATCCTCGTCGTTTTACACCAAACTTCTGAGCGAGTCGGGCGAGTCAGGTGTCCGATATACCTTTACAACTACTACGGGTCTTCAAGGTGATCTGACTATCCGAGGCGATTCCGGTGAAATTGACCGTTTGCAGTCTCCTGTTGCAGTCGGAGTTCCAAGTCTCGGAGTGCATCCTACACTACCGGGTTACAGCTATTCGAAGAGTGACCGATTCATTCGTCAGAAGAGTTTGATCGATGATGTAATCCTTGATATTATCAGTCAGTCAAGCAACCGACCGATTCTTGAGCGTGCGAATCCTGAGGCTGTCAGCCGGTATATGCGTCAGGAACTCGATACTTTCGGCCTGAATGTTCCCTTCGAGTTCGCTATCGTGAACCGCACAGGTGTTCCCGTCTATCGGTCATCGGCCTTTAATCCTACAACCGAAGACAGCAAGGCGATGTTTGTTCATACCTTGTTCCCTCACGATCAGTTGGGCAATCAGTATTATCTCCAGGTCTATTTTCCGACGCTTAACGACTTTGTCTATTCGTCGATGTCGTTTATGATTCCGACCTTTGCCTTTACGCTGATACTGCTTTTGGTGTTTGTCTTCACTATCATCACGGCCTTCAGACAGAAAAAATTGACCGAGATGAAAAATGACTTCATCAATAATATGACACACGAATTCAAGACACCGATCTCTTCGATTTCCCTGGCGGCACAAATGCTTAATGACCAGAGCGTCAGAAAGTCGCCGGCGATGTTGCAGCAGATTTCGAATGTCATCAACGACGAGACCAAGCGTCTCCGGTTCCAGGTCGAAAAAGTCCTCCAGATGTCAATGTTTGAAGGACGGAAAGCGACTTTGAAGCTCGAAGATGTCGATGCGAACCTCGTTATATATAATATTGTGAATACTTTCAAACTCAAAGTTGAAAAGTATGGCGGCCATATAACGTCCAATCTCGATGCTCTCGATGCGATTGTAGAAGTCGACGAAATGCATTTCACGAATGTCATTTTCAACCTGCTTGACAACGCGGTTAAATATCGGCGTGAGGATGTACCGCTTGAACTGACTGTCGGTTCGCGCGATCTCCCTCATGAACGCCTTGAAATCACAATTCAAGATAATGGCATAGGAATTGCTAAAGATGACCAGAAGCGCATCTTCGACAAATTCTATCGTGTCTCGACCGGAAACCTTCACGACGTAAAGGGTTTTGGCCTCGGATTGGCCTATGTCAAGAAGATGGTCAATGAACTTGGCGGTGAAATCACCGTTGAAAGTCAATTACACCAAGGAACAAAATTTATTATTATATTACCACTAAGTAAAAGTTAACTATTATGGAAGAACGTACACGCATACTATTATGTGAAGACGATGAAAGTCTCGGTATGCTTCTGCGCGAGTATCTTCAGCAAAAAGGATTCAATGCCGATTTATACTCCGACGGCGAAAGCGGATACAAGGCTTTTCTGAAAGGTAAATATGACATCTGCGTGCTCGATGTCATGATGCCTAAAAAAGACGGATTCACCCTGGCTCAGGAAATAAGAACAGTCAACTCTGAAGTGCCTATCATCTTTCTGACGGCTAAGTCGCTCAAGGAGGATATTCTCGAAGGCTTCAAGCTCGGTGCCGACGACTATCTGACAAAACCTTTCTCGATGGAAGAACTCGTGTTGCGTCTCGAAGCTATTCTTCGTCGCGTAAAGGGTAAGAAAGGCAAGGAAATCACGATGTACAAGATTGGCAAATTCACTTTCGACACTCAGAAACAAGTTCTGATGATCGGTGATAAAGTGACTAAACTCACAACCAAAGAAAGCGAACTCCTCAGTCTTCTCTGTGCCCACGTAAACGAAATCCTCGAACGGAATTTTGCTCTCAAGACAATCTGGATTGACGATAACTACTTCAATGCCCGTTCGATGGATGTTTACATCACCAAGTTACGCAAACATCTGAAAGAAGATCCTTCGATTGAGATTATCAATATTCACGGCAAAGGATATAAACTGATTGCTCCCGAAGCGGAAAGCAAATAATTTCCCGGCTTCAACATCCTTATAAATGAAGTTACCACCCGAGGTATTTAACCTTCAGGTGGTAACTCTTTTTATAACAGAAATTTTAAAGAATTCGATTGGTCATTCCCCCGCGTCAATAGCCGAAAAAAGTCCGGCTCTGAAATCAGCGGCGGAGTAGATATAGCCATTATCTTCGAGAGCGGAAATAATTGCATGAGCGCGGAGAAGTTCAGCTTCGCGTTCTTTGCTGTCGCGCTCGAATGCCAGGGCTCTCCGGCCGGCTTCATGGCCACGCGAGAAAACAAGGTGTGAGTGAATCCGGCTCTTCTCAGCCGTCGGTTCCGAGGACGAGTCATCGGTTGAGTCATTGTTGCACGCCACGGTTAAAAACATTGTCAGAGGCAGCAATAAGTATAGGTATCTTTTCATAGTAATATTTTTGCTAATTCCGCACATCCGCGAGCATCCGCGAGCGCATTGTGGTGGTCATTAAAAGGTATTCCAAAGTAATTGCATAAGTTAGGCAGAGATTTCGAGGGACATTCAAACCGGGAGATCTTTCTTCTTGCGGCTCTCAATGTACAATAGAAACTTGGTGGACGGTCGAGTTGATAGATACGGGCCGCGGCTGCACAACATCCATAATCAAACACAGCGTTATGGGCCACGATCGGCAGTCCTTCGCGCCATATGTCAAGGCTTCGCCAGACAACGTCAAATGTCGGAGCGTTCCATGTATCTTTGTCCGATAGTCCGTGAATGGCCGTAAACCGTCTTACGTACCAGTCGGGTTCGGGGTGTACGAGCGAATAGAAATCATCGACTATCTCACCGTCTATAACCTTCACACATCCGATTGAACAGATGCTTGAGGGGTTGTAGTTCGCGGTTTCAACGTCAAGTGCGATAAAATTCTTCATCCTTATTACTCGTATGGTTTTATTGTTCGGGTAAACCGGTGGTAAGCTCGGAAGCGCGGGCAGCGACAAGTTCCATGAGCCAGCGCGGAGTCGATGTCGCACCGCATATACCTATTGAACGGGCATCTTTCAACCACTCGGCTTTGACAGCTTCGGCCGAAGGCACAAGATAAGTTTTAGGATTTACGCTGAGACAATGCTGGAAAAGCACACGACCATTTGAGCTTTTCTCTCCTGCTACGAAAAGCACTACGTCGTGACATGCCGCGAAACTTTTCAGGTGTTCGACTCGGTTGGCTACTTGACGGCAGATGGTGTCGTAATAAGTGAATTTTACCCCTTCGCCGATTCGGCCCTGTATTTCCTCAATAATATTCCTGAAGCCTTCGAGTGACTTGGTTGTCTGGCTGTACAATGCAATATCTCTGCCAAAGTCCAGAGAAGAGAGCTGTTCTGGATTCTCAATCACAACCGCTTCTCCGTTAGTCTGTCCAACGAGCCCGTTTACTTCGGCATGTCCAACACGTCCATAAATAACAATCTGGAGATCTGTTCCCTCATTTTTGCTCCGGTCGTAATCGGCTTTTATGCGTTGCTGGAGTTTAAGGACAACGGGGCAAGTCGCGTCAACAATTGTAATATTGTGCTTACGGGCTGTTTCGTATGTCGATGGGGGTTCACCGTGGGCCCGAAGCAACACACGGGCGTTTTCAAGTCGTTCGAGATCGTTATGGTTAATGGTCTGAAGGCCTTTCTTTTCAAGTCTTTCAACTTCGGCACTATTATGCACGATGTCGCCCAGACAAAAAAGCTGTTCACCCGAACCAAGTTCCTCTTCGGCTTTTTCTATGGCGGTTACGACTCCGAAGCAGAATCCCGAACGATCGTCTATATCTATCTGACAGTTCACGTTTCCTCCTCCTTAACTTCAAAGTGTAAGTGTTGAAAGCTTGTCAGCCACTATCTTATCTATAAGTCGATCCTGTTCTTCGATGGTCAGGCCGGAATTGTCGATGTCGATAGCGTCTTCAGCACGCCTCAAGGGGCTTTCAGCCCTGGTTTCGTCAAGACGGTCACGCTGTTTGATGTTTTCAAGCACCTCTTCAAAGGTTGTTGATATGCCTTTGTCTGTCAATTCTTTATATCGACGTTCTGCTCTGGTTTCGGCCGGGGCGTTAACGAACAGTTTGATTTCGGCAGAAGGGAAAACTGTTGTTCCTATGTCGCGCCCGTCCATAACAATGCCTTTTGACAAACCAAATGACTGCTGCATGGCGACCAAAGCATGGCGGACTTCCGGAATGGCGGCAATGACCGAGACTTTCCCTGATACTTCCATTCCTCTGATGTCGCTTTCGACATTCTTTCCGTTAAGAGTAGTAGCCTGTTTACCATCAGGCATTACTTCGAAATCAATTTTGATTTCGGGCAGTAATTTCATAAGCCCGTCAGTGTCTACTTTATTGTCGGCGTCAATTAGACCATTTTCAAGAGCGGCAAGAGTGACAGCACGATACATCGCGCCTGAATCAATATATCTATATCCGAGACGACGGGCGAGCGCACGGGCCATGGTGCTTTTCCCTGATGAAGAATAACCGTCAACAGCTATGATAACTTTATCCATAAATAGATTGAAGTTGGGGATAACAAAATTAGTTATTTAAAATATCAGGTAGGGAACATGTCAGATTCAGCATCAGTGTCGTAGCTCCGGTGTGTGGTTGTGCGAAAGCTAATCCAACTTTGAATGCTTTGACGTTTAACCCTCCCGCAAGTGATAGACCCGACAGAAAACTACGTGAGTAGGTTGCCATGTCGGTTCTGGTCTTGTAATTATAGCCTAAGCCAAGATACCAGTTTGGACTTGATATCAGATCGATTCCGAATACAAGGTGTCGGAAAAGGTTTGAACTGAACGATTCTTTAATCTCGAAATCGGCTGTGGTTGTGCCATCGCCGGTTTCATAATAAGGTAGTTTCCACTTTGTGAGATTCCAGGCAGTCACTGAGAAACGAACCGGGAAAGTACCGAAAGATTGACTCCAGCCGAGTCTGACATCTATCGGCAGTTTGTCTGTCGTTTCATTGAATTTTTTTAGCTGGCCTCCGAGATTTGCGACAACAAGGGAAAGCGACAGGTCTTGATCGGGATTGAAGTAGTTGATACCTAAGTCGGTCGCGACGGCGAAGGCTGAATAATCGGCATAACCGCTATAGAGAAATTTCAGGTCTATACCCCCTCTTAGTCTTTCGGTTATATCATGAGAATATGTTCCCGAAAATGCAACGTCTTTTGGAGCAAACGAACCTATAATGCTTCCGGAAACGTCGGTCTCTTTAATGGATCCATAGCCGAAATACCTGACGCCGGCGGCCCATGCTCCTCGTTCGCCGGCGGAGTGGGCATATCTGATTCCCGCGAAATTTGAACCTCCGACATAGTGCATATAGTTCAGGGCAATCTGTCCTGACATTTCGCTCCCGAGAAGAGCCGGATTCAGATCCGATACCATCATGTCGTCATCGACAAGAGTGATGTTAACTCCTCCAAGTCCATATATCTTTGAACTAGATGTTATATTCAGAAAATTATATGCAGTCGAACCATCCTGAGCCATTGTTGCCAAACAGGAAACAAGAGGGAGTATGGAAACTATTATCTTTATTATTAATGATTTTTTCAAAACAGATTGACTATACAGTGTGATTGGTCGTGGAATACAGGTACGGTCGGCTTCGCCGAGTGTATCCGAAACTATAACGATAAAATCGGCCCTTTATTGTAAAACTTTTGCAAACTTATTCGTCTAATTAGTACACCCCGACTGACATGCCTCGAATAGATAACTGATTTCACTGAAAAACTACCATTTTTACCGATTTAATCATTTTTGACACTTTGGATTACTTCTGATTAGAGATAAGTTTATAAATTTGAATATTAATTGACCAATCATTCTTTCCCCATGCTAAAAACAATCCGAATCGTTTTGGCAATTCTATCCATAATTGCCATGACAGCCTTATTTCTTGACGCGACAGGATGGGCGGGACAACACCTTGACTGGTTGGCCCGGCTTCAGTTTATGCCCACACTTCTGTCTGTCAACTTCATCGCTCTCGCTTTTCTTGTTCTGTTGACCCTGATTGTCGGTCGTCTGTATTGTTCGGTAATATGTCCGCTCGGAATCTTACAAGACGTTATTATCCGCATCAGGAAGTGGACTTCACCACGGACCAAACGGAAAATAGGTCTATTTAAATATTCTCCGGCAAAGACCATGCTGAGGCGCGGAATTCTGATAATCTTTCTGGTAGTCCTCCTGCTCGGTCTCCTGAATCTTGCCGCAGTTTCACTCGCTTCTTTTATTGAACCATACAGCGAATTCGGACGTATTGTGACAGCTTTCGCCACCCCGGTCTATGACGGGATCAATAACTGGCTTGCGGACAAATCGGCTGCAGACGGGACTTATACCTTTGTTACCATTAATCGGGCTGTTTCTGCTCTTATTTTTGTGATAGCTTCTGTAACATTTGTTATTGTCGCTCTGTTCGCGTGGTTTAGCGGTCGCGGCTATTGTAACGAAATATGTCCGGTAGGGACCATCTTGGGTTTCCTGTCCCGTTATTCATGGCTTAAACCGGTCATCAATGCTGATAAATGCAACGGTTGTCATTCGTGTGAGCGCCATTGCAAGTCAAAATGTATCGATTCCGCCAATAAAGCGATCGATTATAGTCGGTGTGTGGCCTGTATGGATTGTCTCGGAACATGTCGCCAAAAGGCTATCGCTTTCCGCCATCCTTCTAAAGAGGAAGCTGCCCGGAATGTTTCCAAGGTAGCTTATATAAAACCCGCTAAAGCGGTACATAATGAGGCTGCTGTAGATTCCAAACGCCGGGCATTTCTTGCTACTTCGGGAGTGTTGACCGGCGTTTTTGTCGCTAAGGCTGCTGAAAAGGCGGTAGGGAAGGTTACTGACGGAGGTCTCACTCCCTTAAAGGATAAGTTATCACATCCCCGCAAATTGAGAATGGTACCTCCCGGCGCGATTTCTCAAGCTCATATTAATCAGCATTGCGTAGGTTGTCAGCTTTGTATCGAGGCGTGTCCCAATGGTATTCTGACGCCTTCAACCGAGATGGCCACCCTGATGCAACCGGTGATGGAGTACACGAACGATTACTGTCACCCTGAATGTACGGCATGTTCTAATATTTGTCCGGCGGGTGTTTTCCATCCCCTCGACGAAATTGAGAAATCATCCTGGAAGATAGGAACAGCCGTCGTCAATCTTGAGCAATGTCTGTCGGCGAACGGTACGGATGCATGTGGAAACTGTGAACGACACTGCCCGGCCGGTGCAATAACGATGGCTCCCGTTTCGGAAAATGACAGCCGACTGATGCCTGTAGTAAACGAGGCTGCGTGTATCGGTTGTGGTGCCTGTGAATTTAACTGTCCTGTTGGCTCGGTCGCTTCTATGTCATCTGACGTGGCGGCTATTCATGTCGAAGGTATCAAACAGCAACATTCAATTTAAGACCCGGAAAAGAACATGAAACTCAGCAATAAAGAAAATACAAAAGTTTCGCGCAGAACCTTCCTGAAATTTGCAGGTATGGGTGCAGGAGCAACCTTGCTTTACTCGTGTGGAGTGAAGAACTCAGAAAATAAGGACGGTCAACCTGAGAAGCCTGAAAAACCTGAACTGTCAGGTAAGATGACTTATCGAGTCAATACTAATACCGGTGATACCGTCTCTATCCTCGGATATGGCTGTATGCGCCTTCCGACTGTCAGCGGTCAGAGTGCCCAGCAATCGGAAGATTTGATCGATCAGAACAAAGTAAATGCTCAGGTTGATCATTGCCTCGAACACGGTGTCAACTACTTCGATACTTCGCCCGCTTACTGCAAGGGTAAATCGGAAGAAGCGATGGGTATTGCTCTCTCTCGCCATCCGCGCGACTCTTACTTTGTCGCCACAAAACTCTCAAACTTTGACAATTCCACCTGGCCGTTTGATAAGTCAAGGGAAATGTTTGAGAAATCTCTCGGATATCTTCAGACCGATTATGTAGACTATCTTTTATTGCATGCCGTCGGCATGAGCGCCAAAGATGAGAATGGAAATGAACTGACAGGTATGGAGGCTCTCCACGCTCGTTATCTTGACAACGGACTGCTTGACTGGCTTGAAGAACAGAAAAAAGACGGTAGGATCCGAAATCTCGGGTTTTCATATCACGGAGATGTTGAGGTGTTCGACTATCTGCTTAAGGAGATGGACGAAGGTCGCCGTCACTGGGATTTCGTCCAAATTCAACATAATTACATAGACTGGGATATGGCGAAGGAGGTGAATCCTCGTAATACAAACTCGGAGTACCTATATAATGAACTTGTCATGCGTAACATCCCGGTGGTTGTTATGGAACCGCTGCTTGGAGGACGTCTTGCCAATGTGCCGAACGGAATTCTCGTCAAAATGAGACAACGCAGGCCCGAAGACTCGATTGCATCATGGGCTTTCCGATTCGCCGGCTCACAGCCCGGTATTCTTACTGTCTTGAGCGGAATGACCTATGACGAGCATATCAATGACAATCTGAAAACCTATTCCCCTCTTGCCGTCGTAACACCGGAGGAAGAAGAATTCCTGCACGAAGCGGCTCGAGAAATTGTCTATAACGAGAGCGTACCTTGCACGGGTTGTTCTTACTGTATGCCATGTCCTTATGGTGTTGATATTCCGACGATTTTCAGTCATTACAACAAGGCTATCAATGAGGACAACGTCCCGAGATCAAAACGTTCAGAACGATATGATCAGGCACGACGGACCTATCTTGCGTCATACGACCGCGTTGTACCCCGCGAACGTCAGGCTAACCACTGCATCGGGTGTGGTCATTGTATTGAGCATTGTCCACAGGGAATACAGATTCCCGATAAACTTCATGACATTGACAGCTATGTAACGGCATTGAAAGCTGATAAAGTCTGATGTCAATCACCATAAAAGTCGCCCTGACAGATTCGTTCTGCCAGGGCGACTTTTGTTCAATTGTTATGCGTGCTAATTGAATTAGTTCGAAAGAGCGGAGACTTCTTCGTCAACCGGCATATAATAATATGAGGGATGATCACATGCGGGACATTTGTCAGGAGGAGTTACACCGGTGTAGATGTAGCCACAGACAAGACACTGCCACTGGATCGGCTGTTCGCGTTTATAGAGCGTACCGTTCTGAAGACGTGTCAGATAGGTTCTGAAACGTTCCTCGTGAGATTTTTCAATAGTTGCAATGGCTTCGAAGTGATCTGCGATGTCATCAAAACCTTCCTCACGGGCAATTTTTGCCGAAGTGATGTATTCGTCAACGCCTTCAGTCTGTTCTTCATTGATGGCGGTCTGAAGGTTTTCAGCTGTTGTACCGATGACACCTGCGTCGATAGTAACGTTTTCAACTGTGCATTGACCACCTTGCAGGAATTTGAAATAGACCTTTGAGTGATGGAGTTCGTTGTTAGCAGTAGCCTGGAAAATCTGGGCGATTACGGGCAGTTTTTCTTTATTTGCCTGCTGAGCGTAAAAAATGTATCTGGTGTAAGCTGTCGATTCGCTGAGATAAGCTAACGCAAGACGTTTCTCGGTTTGTGTGCCTTTAAGGCTTTTGGGTTCAGTTGCCATAATGCTTTAGGATGTTTTTATGGGTAGTTAGATGTTAATTATGTGTTTACTTATAAAACATTCGGGGGCAGTATTAGTTCATACAGGTACAATAAAAAGAGCATGCCAATATTTATTTTGACATGCCCTTAGATATTAAGTATTATGGATCGTTGTTATTCGCTGACTAACAGATAGGATGTCAACGGTTCAGTGATACCTGAGAGTTTACCTTTTTTTATTGTGAACTCACTTCCGTGTACGCTGTCTTTATATTTTCCGTCCGGAAGAGTGGTTTCGATCTGTAGTTTGACCTTTTTGTCGCTGATATTGACTACTGCAGCTCCTTTATTTCCACGGCAAACTTCAACCACGGCGCCATCTTTGCTCGTGAAAATCTCTTCCGGAAGTCCGGCCATTTCGTGGCGGAAGTTATTGACCGCAACAACTTCGGGATGGAAGAATTCGTCGTTTCCTCGTTCACCGATTCGGTTGTTGCCCCAGTAGTTTTCACGGGTACTACCGGCCGGTCGGCTGAAAAAGAGCGGGCGACCGCCGTCACGCGCAGACAGGAATACCCAACCCATTCTGATTTGATCGTCAGTGAGACCGGCCGATTCATGTTCGTTGGCGTAGGTGTCGTGACTTTCAACCCAAGTTACGAGATGACGGGCATCAACCGGATGAGCCCACTGTTTGAGATTGACTGCGTTAGCATCACCTTTATGAAGTGCGTCGCGAAGAATGTGACCATATCTGCTGGCAGTCTGGTCGATATATTCGGCATAACCTTCTTCGTTGACATTTCTGTCTTGAAGCACCTCTCCATAAATAAACAGGCTGTCAGGCATCAGAAGCGTGAGACCTTTCACGCTTTCACGACCGGTCGCGACATCCCAGAAATTATTTCTTTCAGCTTTTGCATCTTTGGGCTCGCCTGGGAGCGCAATGTGTTTGGCTGTGTCATAGCGGAAACCGCGGGCTCCGAGATTAATCAGGTCGTTGACATATTGGAGGTAATATTTCTGGAAATCGGGATTTTCCGTATTAACATCAGGGAGACCGCCCATCTCTCCGGAAGTAGCCTGATAACGGTCATTATAGTCTCTAATGGGAGTGAATCCATTCGCATGATATAGATTTTCGTGACCGCCAACTGCGTTGTCGAGTCCGGGAAGAACTGCGGTGTGGTCAATTGCAGTGTGGTTCGGCAAAACGTCGACGATTATTTTTACATCATATTTATATGCACTGTCACATAAGTTTCTGAAATCATCACGTGAACCGAGCATATAATTGCCGATTGTCCAGTCTGTCGGTTGGTAATAATAGTACCATTTTCCCATCACTGAATCGCCCTTTTGACTAAAAAGAGCCATTCCTCCGTTGTCTCCGACATAACAGGCTTGTGCAGGGGATGTCTGTACCCAGCTGAATCCTGCGTCTTTAATTTTTTTCATATTGTCGGCAATGGTGTTGAACGACCACGACCATGCGTGGAGAATAGCGTCATCGACAGTATTCTCTTTTGGACTGCCGGCAAAAACACATGGCACTGAAGCTCCTGAGAGCGCAAACAGCACCAATAAATTCTTGAACTTTGGTTTCATGAAATGTATTGATTTAATGTAAAGAAATAAGCTATATTTATCCTCAATTATAAACAAAGGTCTCGAACAATATGTTCGTGACCTTTGAAATATGTTAAGTATCGAAAATTACAATATTGTCTTATTTAAAGACATACTGTGAAGAAATCGACTCGTTGGCGTGAACGCGACGAATCGTGTCGGCGAACAGGCGTGCTACTGAAAGAATCGTACACTTGTCCGATTCCTTGTTGAAAGGAATAGAGTTGGTAAAGATCATTTCAGTCAGGGCGCTGTTATTGACACGGTCGGTGGCGGGGTCACTCATAATTGCATGGCTGGCGAGTGCGCGGACGCTTTTCGCACCGTTTTCCATCATGAGGTCCGCAGCTTTGGTGATTGTACCGGCGGTGTCAACCATATCGTCAACCAGAATGACGTTCTTGTCTTTTACATCACCGATAATTGTCATCGTAGCCACCACGTTTGCTTTGGCGCGTTGCTTATGACAGAGTACCAGGGGAACACCGAGATATTTGGCATAGCCGTTGGCTCGTTTTGCACCACCGACATCGGGTGTGGCGATTACAAGATCCTCGAGATTGAGTGACTGAATGTAGGGAACGAAGACCGACGAAGCATAGAGGTGGTCAACGGGCACATTGAAAAATCCCTGAATCTGATCGGCATGCAGGTCCATCGTGATAACTCGGTCCACACCGGCAGCCTGCAAAAGGTCCGATACAAGTTTTGCGGCAATCGAAACACGTGGTTTGTCTTTGCGGTCCTGACGAGCCCAGCCGAAGTAAGGAATGACGGCATTGACGGTTTTTGCCGATGCGCGGCGGGCGGCATCAATCATCAGGAGAAGCTCCATCAGATTATCCGAGTTGGGGAACGTAGACTGCACAAGATATACTTCGCAGCCTCTGATAGATTCCTCAAACGATACTTCAAACTCGCCGTCGGCGAAATGGAGAATGTTCATTTTGCCGAGTTCCACACCGAGGTCTTTACAGATTTCTTCGGCCATATAGTGGGAACGTGTTCCGGAGAAAATTTTGAAGGGGGCAACTTGAGTACTCATTAACTTATATGGGTTTAATTAGTGGTTGTGATTGGACTTTGCAAATTTACTCATTTTTTCGCTTTCTGTCGCGTGTTTTCCTCTTTTTTTTGAGACTGACGGCGAGTTTTGGGGTGAACGAACTTCAATAGTGTAGCGCCGTGAGCTTTGACGTCGACTTTCACCGGTTCGTTCGGACTGAGAGCGAGATTCAC
>CAYVXC010000015.1:0-6368 GCA_964454925.1 uncultured Bacteroides sp. | reverse complement strand
AGATTCACTTTGCTTCCGTCGAGAAGGTTGGTAGCTCTGACCTTTGTCATCGGAAGTTCAAGAAAACTGAACGCATGTTCGGGTATGTTGATCTCGACCGAACAATCGTTATCATCGAAATTCACAACAATGAGAATACTCTCATTCCTGTTTGACCTGATATAAGCATACTGACGATGAGGATTGAAGAGGGGGTTATCATAATTGACATACATCAAATCAAAAAATACCCCGGTTTTAATCGCATTCTCATCATTAACTAACGACAGGACTTTTTCGTATAATTGTTTTAGCCTACGTTCGGCTTCAGTAAGTTTCAGTTCGTCTGGGTGACCTTGATTCAGCCATCTGCGGATTTTTTCAATCGACCAGTAGTCAAAAATCGTCGAGCGACCGTCTTTTCCGCTGAAACCTTCGGATTCTTCGGCTCTCTCTCCGAGTTCCTGTCCGCTGTAGATCATAACCGCACCGATTGACATGGTTGAAATAATCACAAGGGATGGTAAAACATTTTCAGCTGTTCCTGCATATTCGTCTGAGGCGAAGCGCTGTTCATCGTGATTTTCGAGAAAGTTCAACATCCGGTCTCCGATGCCTTCAACGGTCTGCCAACACGAAGTCAATTGAGCAGCCGAGACATTGTGACACTCGATACCCCTGAGTGTATCATATAAGTTAACTTTGTCATAGAGATAGTCGAAGCCTCCTTCAAACAGATAGGGCCTGTACAGTCCGACTTCATAGATTTCAGCTATGAAAATAACATCGGGATAAGTTTCTTTTACCTGAGGAATCGCCCAGTGCCAGAATTCGAGCGGAACCATGTGGGCCATGTCACATCTGAAACCGTCGATTTTTTTTGATGCCCAGTATCTGAGAATATGAAGCATCTTCAGCCATGTATCGGGAATCGGGTCAAAGTGCTTTGAACCGTTGGCCGGGTCTACTCCATAATTGAGCTTGACCGTTTCGTACCAGTCATTTCTCCCTGGAAAGGCTGTGTAGCAGTCGTTACCGGTCGCTTTGGCCGGGAATTCTACATAAGCATCTTCACCGCTTCCGAGATCTACATCTCCGGGCGAAAATTGCTGACGAGGTATATAATAAAAATTGTTTGACGGCGAAAAGAACCAGTCAATATTATCTCCCACGCCCAGGTCTTCAACTCCGCGAGGTGCTTTGTCACTTCCGTATTGTCGACCAACGTGGTTCGGTACAAAATCGATGATTACTTTCAGTCCCGAAGCATGAGTACGGCTGACGAGAGCTTCGAATTCTTCGATTCTGTCTGGAACGTTTACAGCCAGGTCCGGGTCAATATCATAATAATCAGTGATGGCGTAGGGACTACCGGCTTTGCCTTTAAGTATATTAGGATTATGTCGGGGAATCCCAAAAGCCGTATAGTCTGCGTCGTGTCCGTGCTCAATCACTCCGGTGTACCAGATGTGTGTTGTCCCCAGGTTTTTAATCGAGGTCAGGACATCCGGTGTGATATCGTTCAACTTTCCGGACCCATTAAGTGTGATCGGACCGTTTGGAACCGGCTTTTCATTAAAATTGGCAAACACACGCGGTATCATCTGATAGATAACCGGCCGCATTGTCTTTATATTCTGATCAGACATCTTGCTACTTTTTAAATTTGTTGAGACTGGTTTCGCTCAGGGTGCCAGAATCCGGCTCGTCTGAGAGCATGTCGTGTATTGATATAACCCGTCTGAAAGACTTTGTCGATTTCTTTCAGGTTGAATACCTTATATTTTGATATTTCCCTCATTTCAATCACCAGATCACAGATGCTCAAGTCATCGATTACGTTGGCTTTCCCCATCAACGCGAATGTACGCTGTGCGATTTCAAGAAGGCTCGGGGACTTGGACGTTGAAGAGGTCAGGGGACTTACGTTTATACCAATAAGCGTTTTACACTTTTCGCGAATAGACCATGCCGGCAGATTTCTGACAACGCCTCCGTCAACGTAATTCGCACCGTTAATCTTGACGGGCTTGAATACGATAGGTATTGAACACGATGCCTGTACAACCGGCCCGATTTCGCCTGCGTGGAATTCTTCATGAAGTCCGGTGTCAAAATTTGTAACCCCGATATACGTAGGGATATTTAGTTCTTCGAGGTTCTTTTTCGGAGCTATCTGTTTTAGGATAAAATTTCTGAACCGGTCAATCTTGAACAGCCCGCCTCCCCGAAGACTTAACTCGGTAAAATCATTGAATTTGGAGCTTTTGAATGCTTCGAGCATAGTTTCGCTCGGAAGCCCGGCCGCATACATTGTCGCCACGACTGCTCCCGCGCTCACACCGGCAATAATATCGGGCTTTAAACCGGCTTCTTCAATAGCCTTCAATGCTCCGGCGTGAGCAAAGCCTCTTGCCCCGCCACCGCTAAGAGCTATGCCGAGGTCATATATCGGTTCGTCCGATTTGGTCTGATTCAGAGTATCTGTCATTTTAATCTGAAATTATATCCCAGGCTGACACTGATATTCGTACAGCGGGATGCACTGAACTCGTCGGCTTTAGATGCCGGGTATATATTACCGAGCCCGAAATAGTATCTGCCTTCGATGTAGACCGATTGTCGGGGCTTGACCCAAAATTCGCAACCGAGCCCGGCAGTGATACCATAATCAAACTTGTTTTTCACCTTCATCGACATCTGGTTTTTCCGCCTATTTGCCGGAAAGTCCGCACCAGGATTTACGTAATCGAAGTTTGAGGAAATATTATCTCCGATCATGTAGCTGAATTCGGGTCCGAGATTGACAAAAAATCTGACGCGGTCAGTCCCGAAATTGATGTGAGTCATAATCGGCAGACTGACATAATTCAGTGTTCTGGCATAGGTTAGCGTTGCGTCGTGTTTGAACGTCTCTTTCCAGCCTCTTTGAGTGAAATTAAGTTCGGCGATAACTCCACATAATTTTTCTTCGGCATATCGCGCCTGAGCACCGAATGTTAAGCCGACCGGCCAGCTCTGAGTAATCGAAGGTGAAAATGACATCTGTGACAGAGTCACTCCCCCGTGACCACCGATGCTGATATGAGGCTTGTAATGGGTTTCCGCTAGGGCATTTTGATTAATGCTCGGAGAAAAGGACAGAAGAGTGATCAGGACGGTGAGTAGTTTATTTTTCACTTGAGTTCTGTTTTGACTGAGATACCCGGTCCGATGGTGACGAAAAACAGTGCATCGTTGATAAATCCTCCGTTGGGCTCCTGCTTGAAAATATATGCTTGTTGAGACGGCTGGAGAATGTGGGTGGAGGTTAGTGTTTCGGGCGTAATTTCACCTTTCGATGCTATAGCGAGCACAAGACGTGCGGCATCGAAGCCATACAGAGCCTGGTTGGGTACTCCGTCAGGCAACGGCGTGCCATACCATTTCTGAAAGCTTGCATCAAGTTGTTCGTTTTGATTGTGACTTGTGTCGTTGTAGAATCTCGAATAAAAAGTTGTGTTGAGTCTTGACAGATCGTCGAGAGCATCATTACTGAACCTGGTATATTCGGGATAGCCGAAGAGCCTGATGTTCACCGGCGATGAATATTCCGAAGCCTCTTTTTGATACCTTTTCAGAGCCGGAGCGAATTTGTTGAATTCGGTTAATGACCCGCTTAGAGGGATGAATACATAGTCACCCTCGGACAGAGGCAGTGCGTCGCTCACGACGGCTGCATCAAGATTGCCATTGTACTGGAGGGTCTTATATTTAATTCCGTTTTTGTCAAGACTTGCTTTGAGTTGAGTGACAAAAGCTTCCTTATCTTGCGAACCTGATGTATTTTCCAAAAACACCGGAATTGCATTGTCAAGATAATTCAGAAAATAATCAACGACTTTCGCAAACATTTCGTTCTGGAAAATATTGCATTGGATCGCGTAGGGATTAGTCTTTGACGCGGTGTCTCGGGCCTGAAAATTATTTAGAACATAGATCTGATTCTGTTCGCCGAATTTGTTCAGCAGTGTCAGCTGTTCGGCATTGTCAGGCGCGATGATCAGGTCCATCATTCTCAAGGATGCGGCATTCTTATTGAGAGCCTGAAACTCATTGTCATTTTCAGCGTCGATTGCAAGTATGTTGATTTCCGGATTCCCATAAACAGTTCGTAACGAGTCTATCCCGAGGAGGAAGCCACGATAGAAATCTGTCGCATACGTCGCCGTTTTTCCCGGCTTGGATTCTTCAAGCATGAAAGGAAGCATGACGGCCACTGATATTTCATTCCGTTGTATGTCTTCTTCATTTTCATAAACGACGTCTGATGCGCGGGTTTCGTCCGGCGTTTCTTCCACTACCTGTTCCTGAACCACCTCTTCGACGGGCTGAACAGTATCGTCGGCCGGAATGACAAGTATTTCACCTTTTTTCAGCCCGTTTTCTGCTCCGGGATTGAGGCGTACGATTGATTCGATCGAAACTCCGTATTTATTGGCCAGGCTATAAAGCGTTTCTCCGCGCTTGATTGTATGCTCGGTGGTGTTTTTACGGCTCTCGACTTCTGAGAAATCATCGACCGGGAAATATAGCGTTTTACCATATTTCAGACCTTCCGATATCCACGGATTGTTCTTGACCATAGCGTCGTAGGTTACACCGAAACGATGGGTGAGAGAGTAGACAGTTTCGCCTTTTTTGACTTTATAATAATAGTATGACTTGCCGTTAATCTCCTTTGTCGGCAAATCAAGGGCCAACATTGATCCGGTGAAAGCCATAGCGAACAATAAGGCTGAAAGATAGCGCCGTGACATGCCAAATAAAAATCGTTTATTCATATAAGGACATTTTGACCGCAAATATACGAAATTTATTTTATACGGTGACTATATGGCGGCCTGTATGATTAGCTCCATTATGATAAACACTGTATTTATCAAAATCATAATAAACCATATTGGCACAATGTTTGTTAGTATCTGTGAAAGCCCCGTAGAGGGCGCTCGATAACGAAAAATAACCAAGTAACTAACATAAAACTAAATAATACCATCCATCCATTACTATGAATTTCAACAATTTTACCATTAAGTCCCAGGAAGCCATTCAGAAAGCGGTTGAGCTTACCCGCGCCGCCGGCTCTCAGGCCATCGAGCCTGTCCATCTTCTGAAAGGCGTTATTGACGAGGGTGATTCGTTGATTAAGTTCATCTTTCAGAAGATTGGTGCAAACGTCAATCAGCTGAATCTGCAAGTTGACAAAGCAATCGCTTCCGAACCGAAAGTTTCGGGAGGCGAACCTTATCTCAGCCGAACTTCTAACGATGTCCTTCAGAAGGCCCTCGATATTGCAAAGAAAAACGGCGATGAATACGTGACCCTCGAGGCCATCCTCATGGCTATTTTTGATATTAATTCTCAGGCTTCGACAATTCTTAAAGATTCAGGTCTCACGGCCAAGGAACTTCAGGCAGCCGTCGAAGAACTTCGAAAAGGCAAGAAAGCTACCGACCAAAGTGCCGAGGAACAATACAATGCCCTTTCGAAATATGCAATTAACCTTAACGAACGCGCACGGTCAGGAAAACTCGACCCGGTCATTGGCCGTGACGAGGAAATTCGCCGTGTGCTTCAGATTCTTAGCCGTCGTACCAAAAACAACCCGATGCTGATCGGTGAACCCGGTACCGGTAAAACCGCTATCGCCGAAGGTCTTGCCCAGCGCATTGTCCGTGGTGATGTTCCTGAGAATCTCCGGACTAAACAGATCTATTCACTCGATATGGGCGCTCTCGTTGCAGGTGCTAAATATAAGGGCGAATTTGAAGAACGTCTGAAAGCCATTGTCAACGAGGTGACTCAGGCCGATGGCGAAATCATTCTCTTCATCGATGAAATCCATACTCTTGTCGGAGCCGGTAAGGGCGAAGGAGCGATGGACGCCGCCAATATTCTGAAACCGGCGCTTGCTCGTGGAGAACTCCGTTCAATCGGAGCGACCACCCTCGATGAATACCAGAAATATTTTGAAAAGGACAAGGCTCTCGAGCGCCGTTTCCAGAAAGTCATGGTCAACGAACCAGACGAAGCAAGTGCGATAGCCATTATGCGCGGTCTGAAAGAAAGATACGAAAACCACCACAAGGTACGCATCAAAGATGAAGCGATTATTGCCGCTGTTCAGCTCTCGGAACGTTACATAACCGATCGTTTCCTTCCCGACAAGGCAATCGACCTCGTCGATGAGGCTGCTTCGAAACTGAAACTTGAAATTGACTCGGTACCTCAGGCTCTCGATGATATCAGCCGTCGAATCGCTCAGAAAGAAATCGAGCGCGAGGCCATCAAGCGCGAAGGAGACGATGCCAAAGTCAAAGACATTGAGAAAGAACTGGCTACCATGC
>CAYVXC010000014.1:0-24210 GCA_964454925.1 uncultured Bacteroides sp. | reverse complement strand
CTCAATATCTTGAAACCGAAGAAATGTGGTTTGCCAACTGGGATATGGGTGGCGCTTATTGGGATAAGAACAACGCAGTCGCACAACGTACTTTCGCCCATTCCCCACATAAATTAGTTGACAAATGGACAACTCCCATCATGGTAAGCCATGGTGAACTTGACTATCGAATTGCATCGACTCAGGGGATGGCTGCATTCAACGCTGCAAAGCTCCGCGGTATTCCGGCTGAGATGGTCATTTTCCCGGATGAAAATCATTGGATTCTAAAACCTCAGAATGCCGTACTCTGGCAGAGACTCTTCTTCCGCTGGTTTGATAAATGGCTGAAATAAATATTTAGATGTCAAAAATTCAACTTAAAAAGGAACTTAAGAGCTTCGACCGCGAGCAATTGGTTCAATTGATACTCGATGTCTATTCAGCCAGGAAAGAGGCAAAGGCTTATTTTGACTTTTTTGTCAATCCTGATGTAGAAGCATTGACCGAGAAGTACAAAAAAGCCTTGTTTAAAGAAATGAACCGCGGAAAATATCGCGATTCAAAGGCCCGTATTTCGAAGATCAAACAGTTGCTCAAGGAGTTTGCCTCCTATGGAGTGGACGCTGAGGCTCGCATCGATCTGTCAATGTATGTTCTCGATCTGTCTTTAGAGACGGAACGCAGACTATATTTCTCAAAGACTCTGTATAGCGGAATGCAAGCAATTCTTGAAGAGGTTGCCGAGCTTGGAGATAAGAATCAAATCTTCGATAAGGTTATGAACCGCATTAACGAACTGTTAAGTGGCCGAAAGGGTACAAAGTATTATACAAATTTTTTGAGAAGAAGCATTGGTCTGGCTCCTTTAAGTTGAATTGGATAAATACTGACTCGGTCCCTGTTACACGCGTGGTAGCAGGGACCAATTTATATAACAGAAATAGATTCAAGCCATTGATTAACTAATAGTCATTAATTCAAATAAAATTGCTAACTTTGTTGTCGGGTAGGCCATCGCCTCTCAATAAATTTTGGAATATTTAGAAGCGTTATGCTAATCTGGTAATTGGAAACGTAGGAAATTTTCAACCGCACAAAGATAGCATAGTGATTCTCACGCGTATAGCGTGGGCAGCTATTGTTACATCTGTGCAAAAGGTTTTCCTACGACCTCCAATTACGACGTGGCATAGTGGCTCACGTTTTCTTATATGTACATTACCCGTCAGGAGCCTCCCGGGAAAAAACATTCTTAGAACACAAAAGTGAAAACAACCAATTTCAACACCTACTACGATAATATCGATAACGAGTTTTGGCGTAACTTGTGTTTGAAAGAGGGAACTCTGCGACTATATAATAAGGGTGATAATTTTGTTGAGCAAGGTCAGATAGCTCCATACTTAGGATACATCAAGTCGGGAACGTTGAAATATGTTGCCTATGGTGATGATGGCTCTGAGAGCGTTGTCGGATTGGAATTCGCAGGTGAATTTGTTGCGGATTTCCCGTTCTCATTATATGGGATGAAATCTCGTATTTCGATTATCGCCGTAACTCCTTGCGAGATTTACTGTGTCTCAACGAGAGTCTTGGGGAAACGAATGAAATCAGACGAGGTGTTTTACAGAAAAGTCGCGGAAACAAATGTAGCTCTATTCGACACGACGTATAATCGATATATAAATCTTCATATCAAATCAGCTCGCGAGAGATATAAAGATCTTGTTGAACGGCACAAAGATATATTCAAGCTTTTCTCTTTGAGAGATATCGCTTCGTTTCTTAACATAACTTCTACCCATCTGTGCAGGTTGAGACGGGAATACTTTAAGATTACGAAATAAACAATAGCATACATAAAAACTGTGACGTGTTTAAACACGTCACAGTTTTAATATAGATGTAGAACCAAATCACTGACGAGCCAGAATATAGGCAGAAGTCGGAGCAATTACAGTATTACCACCTTTGGTAGTACCCATCCCGTCAGCGGAAATGTTGCCGTCTTCGGCAATAATAGTCCAGTTGCCTTTCGGAATCTTAACTGTCTGAGGTTGTTCAGTTCCATTGAAAACAAGTTTTATTTCTTTCCACATGTCACCACCTGCATTGTCTTTCAGTGAATATGAAATCACACCGGGCTGGGTTTTATCAAAAACCAAGTGCTTGGCGATCTCCTCGGCCGTTGTCAATCGGAATGCAGGATGATCTTTCCTCAGCTTGATAAGTTCTTTGTAATAATTAAACTGGTCGGCGTTAGTGGCTTTAAGATGCCAGTCGATAGCATTTATTGAGTCGGGCGATTTGTAGCTGTTATGAACACCTTTTTTGTCGCGGAAAACTTCTTCTCCGGCAAACATGAATGGTGTGCCTTGGCTCGTAAAGACTATTGTTTGGGCAAGACGGGCTGCTCGTTGACGGTCGGCCTCGGTTGAGCCGGGCATCGATTTAGCGAGCTTGTCCGTGAGGGTCAGATCATCGTGACAAGATATGTAGTTTATGATTTGAGTAGGAGAGGTCGCGTATGCAAATTTAGAATTATTCCCTTTGGAATAATCGACCTGAGGATGAGCGGTTGAGGCAACAATTCCGATCTTGACGGTCTCGTCGTTACCTTCCTTACCTGTTGCGAATCCACGGTCAGCTGCATTCGAATAATGTCCTTTGATGGCATCGCGGATGTCATCGCTGAAGACAGCTATACCCTCCATCTTTGCGACGTTTTCTTTCAATGCACGTTTGTCAACCGGCAGCGGTGAATCTCCGGCAGTCCAACCTTCGCCGTAAACGAATATATTAGGATTTATTTGCTTTAGCTCTTTAGCGACTCGGTTCATTGTTTCAGTATCATGGATTGCCATGAGGTCGAAACGGAATCCGTCGATATGGTATTCGTCGGCCCAGTATTTAACCGAGTTAACAATGTAGTCACTCATCATCGGTCGTTCTGAGGCAGTCTCGTTGCCACATCCGGACGCATCGCTGTAGGTTCCGTCAGGACGATGACGGTAGAAGTAACCGGGTGCGGTAAGAGAGAAATTAGAGTCGTCATTATTGGCTGTATGGTTATATACAACATCCATTATCACACCAATACCGGCATCGTGAAGCGCTTTTACCATCTCTTTCATTTCTCGTACTCTTACCGAGGGATCAGCCGGATTAGTAGAATATGACCCTTCGGGTGCATTATAGTTGAAAGGATCATAACCCCAGTTGTAACTGTTAGACGGGAGATTGGATTCATCTACCGAATTATAGTCATAAGAAGGAAGAATGTGAACATGGGTTACACCAAGTTCCTTCAGATGGTCGATACCAGTGGCCAGTCCGTCTGACGACTTTGTCGTAGGTTCTGTCAGAGCAAGGAACTTACCTTTATTTACAATTCCGCTCGACGGATGGACAGAAAAGTCGCGGTGATGCATTTCATAGATAACAGCATCGGTTATAGACTTCAGTGCAGGACCATGGTCATCAGCCCAACCGTCAGGGTTGGTTTTTGCAAAATCAATGATTGCAGCCCGTTGTCCGTTGGTTCCAACCGCTTTTGCCCAGATACCGGGGGTCTCATTTAACCACTGTCCGTTAGACTTGACATTGAAAGTGTAAAATTTACCATAAAGCTGTTCGGGTACGGAAGCTCTCCAGACACCGTTTTCACCACGGGTCATATCTATTGTCCGATATGCAGGGGTATTGCG
This sequence comes from uncultured Bacteroides sp., assembly GCA_964454925.1. Classification (GTDB taxonomy): domain Bacteria; phylum Bacteroidota; class Bacteroidia; order Bacteroidales; family Muribaculaceae; genus CAG-873. The sequence goes on along the minus strand of CAYVXC010000014.1, from coordinate 20,521 downwards.
GTCAGTATTATAGAGATTGACTCTGACTGCTTCCGCATCGGGTGACCATAATGAGAAATTCGTCGCATTTGGGGTTACAACCAATTCGAGATCATCACCTGTATAAGTTGGATAGCTTAGATACTTATCATCAGTCATAGTATTAGCTGAGGAATTAAGTGCAATAAAGGCTGAAATGGCAGCCGCAACTGTGAATTTTGGTAGTGTTTTATTCATAAAATGTAAGCAAAGTCAAAAATGTCACTAAAGTGACGACTTGTTATAAATGTCAGTTATATAAATGAAAATAGGGGACGGTAAATCGTCAGTCGATAAAGAAAAAGGTAAAGGAGAGGGGAGATGAACGCGCTATTTTACAACAACGCGGGTTGAAGTGCGTTCACATTTTACAATATAATACCCGGCAGATAGGTCAATGGAAGTCACACCGGGTTGTGCGGTAAAAGATTTGATAACTTGGCCGGTCAGAGAGTATATCACAACCTGTTTAGGTTCATCACCGGGGACATTGATTTCAACTCGACCAGGATGCACTTTTACTGTAGGTTGGGCAGACACTGATTGGGAAGTCATAGCCGGCTGGAGGGCAAACGCCGCAGTGCTACTACTGAACGCAAATGCGACGGTAGAAGCTAAGACAAATGAACGGAATAATACTTTAAATTTCATTATATCAGTTGGCGTTTTAATATTTTAGCATGGTTGAACTATCAAGAGTAAGACACGGTAGAACCATGTTTGTCTTACCCTCTTCATGCTGTGATACAAAGTTACGATTAAATTTTGAATTGGCAATAATTTATTGTGGTGCAAACCGAATAATTTCCTATCTTTAACACAATTTAACTAATTAGATTCTTGGCAATTTTGAATTTTGGAAATTATGGAAAAAATGACTAACTTTGTGGAATTAAGCGGTCATCAATCACAGTGATTTGCGCTCATATTCAAGAATCAGTTTATTAGGTTCATCCAATATCGAAAAAGTAAATAACAGAACATAAACGCCAAAGGTGTTTCACACCTGAAATTCCCAAGTTAACGAGATATGAAGAAATTTCCTGAATATCAAAATTTTAATCTTTCGGACATAAATAAAGAGGTCCTGGCAAAATGGCAAGAAGCCGGGTTGTTTGAACAGACCCTAAAGGCTCGAAAAGGCGCTCCGTCGTTTGTATTTTTTGAAGGTCCTCCTTCTGCAAACGGAATGCCCGGTATTCATCATGTCCTCGCGAGAACGATAAAAGATATCTTCTGCCGTTATAAGACAATGCAGGGTTTTCAGGTCAAACGTAAAGCCGGATGGGATACCCATGGGCTACCGGTTGAACTTGGTGTAGAAAAATCACTCGGCATCACAAAGGAAGATATCGGTAAGAAAATAAGTGTTGATGACTATAACGCTGCCTGTCGTAGAGAGGTTATGAAATATACCCGTGAATGGGAGAATCTGACCAATTCTATGGGATACTGGGTTGATATGAAGGATCCTTATATCACCTACGACAACCGATATATTGAATCCGTATGGTGGCTTTTGTCTCAGTTACACAAGAAGGGTTTCCTTTATAAAGGTTATACTATTCAACCCTATTCACCGGCTGCAGGTACGGGACTTTCTACACACGAACTGAATCAGCCGGGCTGTTATCGTGACGTAAAGGACACGACATGTATTGCTGAATTCACAATCACGGATCCGACCGACGATATGAAAGGTTGGGGTAAGCCTTGTTTCATAGCATGGACAACCACGCCTTGGACACTGCCTTCGAACACGGCGCTCGCTGTTGGACCGAGTATCAAATACAATATTGTCAGAACATACAATCCGTATTCGGGCTCCCCGATAACGGTCGTGGTTGCAGATGCTCTCATGGGGTCGGTTTTCAACCCCAAGGCGGCCGATCTCGCTCTTGAAGATTACAAAAAAGGCGATAAACTTGTACCCTATAAAGTTATTACATCGGTTGAAGGTAAAGACCTCGTCGGGAGGCACTATGAACAGCTTTTGCCGTGGGTAAATCCCGGTGAAGGTGCGTTCCGTGTTATTCCAGGTGACTTCGTGACTACTGAAGATGGTACAGGTATTGTCCATATAGCCGGTACTTTCGGTGCTGATGACAACCGTGTTTCAAAGGCGAACGGGATTCCTCCGCTCCACCTTATTGATAAGGATGGGAATCTTCGCCCGATGGTTGATCTGACTGGTAAATATTTCGAAATAGACAAACTCGATGATACTTTTGTCAAAGAGAAAGTCAATGTTGAAGAGTACTCGAAATGGCAGGGAAAATATGTCAAGAATGCCTACGACGACACTAAAGGTGTTGATGACGAGACTCTCGATATAGAGATATGTATGGATCTCAAGAAGAACGATAAAGTGTTCAAGATTGAGAAACATGTTCACAATTATCCTCACTGTTGGCGTACCGACAAGCCGGTCCTTTACTATCCCCTCGATAGTTGGTTCATCAAAACTCCCGAGGCAAGAGAACGACTTATCGAGCTAAACAACGGTATCCAGTGGAAACCCGCGTCAACCGGTTCAGGACGTTTTGGTAAATGGCTTGAAAATCTTCAGGACTGGAATCTCTCACGTAGCCGTTACTGGGGTACACCCCTGCCCATCTGGCGTACGGAGGATGGAAAAGAAGAACTTTGTATCGAATCGGTAGAACAGCTATATAATGAAATCGAAAAGGCTGTAGAGGCCGGAGTAATGGAAAAGAATCCTTACAAAGAAAAAGGTTTCGTTCCCGGAGACTACACAAAAGAAAATTACGAGAAGATAGACCTTCACCGTCCCTATGTCGACGACATTGTACTCGTGTCTAAAGACGGGAAGCCAATGCATCGTGAACTCGACCTGATCGATGTATGGTTCGATTCAGGCTCGATGCCGTTCGCTCAGATGCACTATCCGTTTGAAAACAAAGAAGCGGTTGAAATGGCGAAGTCTTCCCCGCTGATTTTATCGCCGAGGGTGTTGACCAGACACGCGGTTGGTTCTTTACTCTTCATGCGATTGCCGGAATGGTTTTTGACTCAGTTGCATATAAAGCCGTTATCTCTAACGGACTCGTGCTTGATAAAGACGGGAACAAGATGTCAAAGCGCCTCGGTAACGCGGTCAATCCGTTTGAAACCATCGAAAAATTTGGTTCAGACCCGGTGCGTTGGTACATGATTTCAAATTCATCTCCTTGGGATAACTTGAAATTTGACCCCGCCGGTGTACAGGAATCCGCCAGAAAGATGTTCTCAACCCTGTATAACACCTATTCCTTCTTTGCGCTTTACGCAAATGTTGACGGTTTTGACGCATCTCTGCCTGAAGTTCCACTTAATGAACGTCCTGAAATTGACCGATGGATCATTTCATTGCTTAATACCCTTGTTGAAAAAGTAATCACTGATCTCAACGATTACGAACCGACGAAAGCGGCCCGCGCTATTAGTGATTTCGTTGGCGATAACCTTTCAAACTGGTATGTCCGACTCAACAGAAAACGTTTCTGGGGCGGTGAAATGACCAAAGATAAACTGGCTGCATATCAGACCCTCTATCAATGTCTTGAAACGATTGCGCTCCTGATAGCCCCGATATCTCCCTTCTTTGCTGATAAACTTTATCAGGATCTGCTGACAGGTATGGGCAAAGACGCTGAATCTGTTCATCTCGCATCGTTCCCCACTGTGAAAACAGAAGCGATCGATCACGAACTTGAGGAACGTATGGAATTGGCTCAGACTATAACGTCAATGGTATTGGCATTGAGACGAAAGGTAAGTATAAAAGTTCGTCAGCCGCTTCAGACTCTCATCGTTCCCGTCGTAGATGAAAAACAGCGTGAAATGGTCGAGGCCATCAAGAATCTGGTATTAACAGAAGTCAATGTTAAGACCATGAAGATTGTTGGCAGCGAAGAGGGCGCGCTTATAAAACGAGTAAAGCCCGATTTCAAGAAACTCGGCCCGAAATTTGGCAAACAGATGAAGGCGGTGGCTGCTACAGTAGCCGCCATGTCTCAGGCTCAGATTGCGGAACTTGAGAGAAACAAGTTTGTAGAACTGGAACTTGAGGGTGCGAATGCTCGTATCGATATCGAGGACGTTGAAATAATGAGCGAGGATATCCCCGGATGGCAGGTCGCTAACGAAGGCTCGGTGACGGTTGCCCTTGATACAACCATTACTCCTGAACTTCGACAGGAAGGCATTGCCCGTGAGCTGGTTAACCGCATTCAGAATATTCGAAAGAACAGTGACTTTGAGATTACCGACCGTGTAAATGTTGTAATTGATACGGACGATAAAGAAATCATAGATGCGATCACTGCTTATTCGGATTATATCGCCGGACAGGTTCTGGCATCTTCTCTTGTGACTGCTTCACTGAATTCTGAAGCTGTTAATGAAAATATGGATATCGACGGTTCTGAAGTCAAAGTTAGTGTTACACGTAACTAATGTGACTATTTGACAATGAAAGAAAGATACAGCGACGAGGAACTTGAGGAGTTCAAGATTCTTCTTGAAGAAAAACTTGCAAAAGCCACCGCCGAATTTGAGTATTGGCGATCTGTCGTACTCAATTCGGACGGAAATGGCGTGGCCGATACGTCTCCGACCTTTAAGGTTCTTGAAGAAGGAGCGGGCACTCAGCAAAAAGAAGAAGCCGCACGTTTCGCTGAACGACAGCGTAAATTTATCGGACATCTTCAGGCTGCTTTAGTGAGAATCGAAAATAAAACTTATGGGATAGACCGTGTTACTGGAAACCTTATCCCAAAGGAGCGTTTGCGGGCAGTTCCTCATGCGACCCTCAGTATTGATCAGAAAGAAACGAATCGCTGACAGGCATACATGGTTCGATTGATACTCCCATCAAACCATCAGCAATGAATTAATAAGATGTTTAAAAGAATCTCACGCGGACAGCTTGCTCTGATAATAGCTTTGGCCGTAATTCTCATTGACCAGCTTTCTAAGATTTGGGTCAAGACTCATTTCTACTGGGGCGAAGACTTGGAAATATTTTCGTGGTTCCACCTGAAATTCATCCAGAACAACGGTATGGCTTTCGGAATGGAATTCGGAAGTAAACTCTTTCTTTCACTCTTCAGAATCGTTGTTGTCGGCCTTCTGATCTGGTATCTTTTCAAGTTGTCGAAAAATAAGACAATAAAAAAAGGATATGTCGCGTGTATAGCCCTTATTACCGCCGGAGCGGGAGGTAACATAATAGACTGTCTGTTTTACGGCGAAATTTTCAATAATCCTTATCCTCCTCAAATCGCTCAATTTGTTCCGTGGGGTGAGGGTTATGCCGGTTTTTTTCACGGTATGGTGGTTGACATGCTGTATTTCCAGCTTTTCAGCTTCGTTTGGCCCGATTGGGTGCCGTTTGTCGGAGGTGAATTGTTCAGTTTCTTTGATCCGGTATTTAACTTCGCCGATGCGTGTATCTGTGTCGGAATCGCATGGCTGATTATCGGTTATTACAAATATCTGGGTGGAGAACTTGGAGACAAAGAGGCGGATCGGAAAAAAGCGGTTGAAAACGAATAGAAGTAATGCGAAGCTTTCCCGGTTTAATATTAATAGGATTATTTGCGACTTTCTTTTCGTGCAAGAAGGTTCCGGACGGTGTCATTCATCCCGATGATATGGCCGAACTCATGGCTGATATACATATTGGAGAAGCTGTGATAGACGCAAACTATTCCGAGTTTATGACCGATTCAGCCCGGATGTTACTTAAACAGTCAATTCTGGCTAAACACGGCTATACCACGACTGATTTGGATACTTCGCTTGTCTGGTATGGCGGACATCTTGATATGATGCAAGACATTTATGAGGAGACCGCAAAAATCCTTGAGAAGCGTGTTGCCGAAGGTGGAATAGCTCAGAATATGGCCGGCATAGACGGTAGTTCATCGGTTGATTCCACTGAATTGTGGTCCGGGAGCCCGTTCTATATCATCAGACCTACATCACCGGCCCGGACTGTCCTGTTCTCAGTAAAACCCGACCCCTCGTGGAAATCCGGAGACTCGTATACTCTGAGAGCACATTTTACAAACAGTAATGCACCGGTCCGCTGGCATATTATCGCAGAATATTCAGACGGCACAATCGAAAGTATCTCTAACAAGTTTTCCGGAGCCGGAAGACAACAGATAGTCTTTCATGCGGACAGCACAAAAACGACCGCAAAAGTATATGGTTCGATTGAATTTGATATGAATGAGACCAAGGCAGTTTTAGCCGACAGTCTTAGTTTGATAAGAAAACCGCTTGATACTCAAACCTATTCTCAGCGTTATCGCCAAAAAATTGAGCCGTTTTACAACCGCAATAAGCATGCCGAGCCAGATGACAATGAATAATGAGTCTCGTTATATCAGCCGCAACGTTATTGTAGACGGTAAGAATATAGGTCTGGCGATCGTTGTGATTCATGCCGATGGATCGGTTGAAACTGAGCCATTCGAACGTGAGACAGGTTTCACCCGTTGGACCGATTCAGCAATCATAATAGAACATAATACGGCTCCGGCGACAGTAAAATTCAGAAATATAGATAAACTATGATATCAGTCAATAATCTTTCGGTGGAATTTACCGCCAAGACGTTGTTTGACAATGTAAGCTTTGTCATCAATGACAAGGACAAAATTGCTCTTGTCGGCAAAAACGGGGCCGGTAAGTCTACTCTTCTGAAAATTATCGACGGATTGCAATCTCCGACATCCGGTACGGTGTCGGTTGCTAACGATACCACAATCGGTTATCTTCCTCAACAAATGATTCTCACGGATGAGAACACCGTTATGGAAGAGGTCGCTAAGGCATTCAGCCATATCGATGAACTCAAACAAAGGCTTGAAAGAGTTACATCCAAGCTGAATGAACGAACTGACTATGAAAGTGAGGAGTATGCCGAACTTATTAACCGGATGTCTGACCTGACTGAGCAGGTAGCCATGAGCGGAAGCGAGAATTCGGTTGCTGAAATGGAAAAGACTCTGTTAGGCCTCGGTTTCTCACGAAAGGACTTTGATCGTCCTACGTCCGAATTTTCAGGTGGATGGCGAATGCGAATAGAACTCGCGAAAATTCTTTTGCGGCGTCCTGATGTTCTTCTCCTTGATGAACCAACCAACCACCTTGATATTGAATCAATCCAATGGCTCGAAAATTTCTTGATAACTAAATCAAAAGCAGTAATTGTTATCAGCCATGACCGTGCCTTTATAGATAATGTTACGAACCGTACGATTGAAATTTCGTGCGGAAAAATCTATGACTACGCGGTTAATTATTCAAAATTTGTTGAACTGAGAAAAGAGCGGGTCGAACAGCAGATGAGGGCCTATCAGAATCAACAGAAGATGATAGCCGAAACGGAAGAATTTATCGAAAGATTCAGGTATAAGGCCACGAAAGCTGTCCAGGTCCAGAGCCGGATGAAGCAGCTGGCGAAGATTGAACGTATAGAAGTTGATGAAGTCGACAATTCTCGTCTCAATCTGAAATTTCCTCCGGCTCCTCGTTCAGGTGATTATCCGATTATCATTGATGGAGTTGGAAAAGCCTATGGCGATCATCAGGTTTTCGATAATGTAACGTTTACCCTTAAGCGAGGTGAAAAAGTTGCATTCGTCGGTAAAAACGGCGAAGGTAAATCCACTCTTGTTAAATGTATAATGGATGAAATACCATATACGGGAAGTCTGAAAATCGGACACAACGTAAAAATCGGTTATTTTGCTCAGAATCAAGCTCAACTTCTCGATGGCGAAATCACCGTGTTCGATACCATTGACCGAGTGGCTGTAGGTGATATAAGGCTAAAAATTCGGGATCTCCTGGGTGCATTTATGTTTGGTGGAGAGGCATCTGATAAATACGTTAAAGTATTATCCGGTGGAGAGAAAACGCGTCTGGCGATGCTGAAATTACTGCTCGAACCGGTCAATCTCCTTATTCTTGATGAGCCGACAAACCATCTCGACATGAAAACGAAGGATGTGCTTAAACAGGCTGTTAAGGATTTTGACGGGACGGTCATCGTGGTTAGCCATGACCGCGAATTTCTTGATGGACTGGTTGATAAGGTATATGAATTCGGTGGTGGCCAGGTTCGGGAATGTCTGGGAGGTATATATGAATTTCTTGAAAAGAAGAAAATCGATAATCTAAATCAACTCGAACTGTCAAAATCACCAACTGCTCAGACTGAGAAGAAAAGTACAAAGACTGAGGTTGCAGAAGCCAAGAAAGATACTTCCGCGGAAAAGCCTAAACTTAGCTACGCCGAACAACGCGAGAAAGAAAAGATGATTCGAAGGGCTGAAAAGAAAGTTAAAGAGGCCGAAGCACGGATATCAGACTTCGAAAACCGCCTTCAGACAATCGTTGATAGAATTTCAGCCGGAGAAAGCAGTCCTGAAATTTTTAAAGAACACGAACAGGCAACGAAAGATCTTGAGAACGAGATGAGTGCTTGGGAACTGGCTGTCCTGGAGCTGGAAGAAATGAAATAAGATAACTATCATTATCAAACTATACTATATAATATTAAAATGAAAAAACTCACTGTAACTTTGGCAACCGCCGCGTTAAGCGTCCTTGGTTTGTCAGCCGAGTCTCCCGCCGTCCGTGGCGTTGACCGTGCCAATCTTGATGAAAATGTCAGCCCCGGACAAGATTTCTATGATTATGCTACCGGTGGTTGGCAGAAAGCAAATCCCCTGAAACCAGAATTCTCCCGTTTCGGTTCGTTTGATCAACTCGGTGAACTGAATCGTAAACAGGTATATGATCTTGTAATGGGACTGGATGCCTCGAAAGCAAAATATGGTTCGAACGAGCAAAAAGTCGCTGACTTGTTTGCTATGGGTATGGACAGTGTTAGGCTGAATCGAGAAGGTGCCACTGCTATTCAAGGTGATATCAAACGTCTCCAGTCACTCAGTAAGAAAGATATTCCTGTTGTGATGGCGACTCTTCCGGGTGTAAATGCCTTCTTCGGTACCGGAGTCGAAGCAGACATGATGAATTCTGACATGAACGCCATGTACTGGGGTCAGGGTGGTTTAGGTCTCGGAGACCGCGACTATTATATTGTTGAAGGGGAAAACGAAAAAGCCGTACTTCAAGCATACAAGAAATACATCAAACAGCTTGCTGAACTCGCCGGCTTCAATTATAAAGATGCAGACCGAATAGTCAAAAACACTATTGAAATCGAAACACGTCTTGCTAAAGCTGCTATGTCGCGTGAAGAACTCCGCAACCCGATTGCATCGTATAATCCGATGAAACTCGCCGATATTGAGAAAAATTATCCTCATGTCGAACTTGCCCGTTATTTTGATGCTCAAAATATTCCCGGCCAAGTAGAAACGGTCATCATCGGTCAGCCTCGTTCGCTTGAAGAGGTAAATTCAATTCTCGGTAAGGCCGATATCCAGGCTCTTAGAGACTATCTTACCGCCGGATATCTCCAGTCAGCTTCTTCATATCTTAGTGATGAGTTCACCAAAGCTAATTTTGAACTTGCACAAGTTAAATCGGGTGTTCAGCAGATGCAACCTCGTTGGAAACGTGCGCTTGCTGTTCCTAACGGTATGCTTGGAGAAGCTCTTGGTGAGCTCTATGTCGCCAAGTATTTTCCGCCTGAGTCCAAAGCCAAAATGCTCGAACTCGTCGGTAATCTTAAAACAGCGCTTGGCGAACATATCGATGCTCTGACTTGGATGAGCGATCAGACAAAGGCCAAAGCACACGAAAAGCTGAATACGTTCACTGTTAAAATCGGTTATCCCGATAAATGGCAGGATTATTCAGCCTTGACTGTTGACCCGAAAAAATCATACTGGGAGAACGTACAGGCCGCCATCAATTATTCAAATGACTATAATTTGAAGGATTTTGGCAAACCTGTCGATAAAGATCGCTGGTACATGAGTCCTCAGACGGTAAACGCTTACTATTCTCCGCTGACCAATGAAATATGTTTCCCCGCCGGTATCTTACAGGCTCCATACTTTAACCCGAATGCCTCGGATGCAGAAAACTATGGGGCAATCGGCGTTGTCATTGGTCACGAAATGACTCATGGTTTTGACGATCAGGGACGTCAGTATGATAAGGATGGTAATCTTAAAAACTGGTGGACCGAGGAAGACGCTGAAGCTTTTAAAAAGCTGGCTGACGGTCTTGTCGCACAATTCAACGATGTAATCGTCCTTGGTGACACCCATGCGAACGGTGCTTTTACTCTCGGTGAAAACATTGCCGACCAGGGTGGTCTGAGAGTGGCACACACTGCATTCCACCATGCTATCGGTGATAAAAATGAGCCGATCAACGGCTTTACTCCTGATCAAGCCTTTTATCTTGCCTATGCTAATGTTTGGGCTGGTAATATCCGCGATGCAGAGATTTTGAACCGAACAAAAAATGATCCTCATTCACTCGGTCGTTGGCGTGTCAATGCAACCCTGAGAAATATCGAACCTTTCTTCAAAGCTTTCAATATTAAAGAAGGCGATCCGATGTTCCGTCCGGTCGAAGAACGCGTTATCATCTGGTAAGATCAGAAAAGACGAAAAAAAGTGTCCCGGAGATGTAATTTTGGGACACTTTTTTCGTCTAATATATAAATTAATATGATTTCAATACCTATGAAAACAATGATTCTTAAAACTGCGAGCGTTCTGCTTGGTCTAACAATAAGTCTATCCTCCCAGGCAATTGAGCGAGAGGTAAAGATAAAAAGCCATAAGGGCGATTTTGAACTGGCGGGGACGTTGGCGTTTCCTCCCGATGGAAATGCGAAAGCTGTTATCGTTACTGCCACAGGAAGCGGACTCCAGGACCGTGATGAAACGGTCTATGGTCATCATCCGTTTAAGGTTCTGTCTGACGCTTTGGTTGAAAACGGTTATGCAGTGTTGAGAATGGATGACCGAGGCTTCGGTCAAAGTGGAGGTGACGGAGCGAACGCAACTCCTTCGGATTTTGCAGATGATGTCGAGAGTGGACTCCGCTATGTCGAGACTTTCTTTCAGTGTCCCAAAGGTGTGTTAGGTCACTCGCTCGGTGGTGTGATCGCCCCTATGCTCGCTTCTGAAGGAAAGGCAGATTTTATAATTACTCTCGGAGGACCTACATGGAAAGGTGATTCAATAGTAATGAGTCAATCACGTAAAATGTCTGTTGAGGCAACCGGGCGCTGGGATGCAGAAGGACTTCAGCGTGAACTTCTTGCAGTTGCCGAGAAAGATATGCCTGCGTTTATCGCGCGGCCAATTTTGTTTGAAATTCTTGGCCGGGATTTAGGGAAAGCTGTTGAGATGCCGGAAGTCGCCCGACAGCTTAATCAGACAATCGACGTTTTGTTATCTCCAAGCTATCGTGAAATAATAAAACTCGATCCGGCTGAGACTATTAAAAAAGTTTCTGTTCCCTGGCTTGCGCTGTATGGAGAGAAGGACTTTCAGGTTTTACCGGGAAATATGGATACTTTGGTAGAACTGAATCCCAAAGCCGATGCGCGATTGCTACCCGGTCATAACCACTTGTTTCAGAGTCAGGCGACAGGCTCAATCCAGGAGTATGCAATTCTTGGTCAAGCTCCGTCTGAAGAAAGTGTGAAAATAATTATTGACTGGCTTGAAAAAAATTATGCTCAATAAGTGTCACAAAAAAGCAGGATATCCGTCATATAAATAAAAGCGGATAAAAATGACTGCAATCGAGTTTCAAACCAAAATACTACCTTTGTATGGTCCGATGCGGGCTATGGCGGTTCGTATGCTTGGTCTTGAAGAAGGACAGGATGCAGTTCAGGATGTAATTCGAAAGCTTTGGGAGTCTCATTCAGAGATCCGAATGGTTGACAATGTCTCTGCTTATGTCATGCGGACAGTTAAAAACAAGTGTCTTGATATATTGAGGAGTCCTGTCGTTTCGGTATCTATTGAAGAAAAAGGAGATTTTGAGATTGGCGATGATGACCGATATGATCTTGATAGACTTGCCAGACTTGACGAAGCACTTGAGTCGCTTGAAGAACGGAAGCGCGAAGTAATGAAACTAAGTCTTGCCGGAATGAAAGGAGACGACATAGCATCGAGACTTACAATGACTCCGGCGAATGTGAGACAAACCCTTTCCAGGGCGAGAAATGATTTAAAGAAAATATTGACAAACAGAAACTAAGCATGAAGGAAAGAAAACATATCAATATGGAAGAGATCACGCAGATGATCGATGACTGGTATGCCGGCACGACAGATGAGAGTCGTGATGCAATTCTGTTTGCATACTTTACCGATACACCGTCTGATGAAATACCGGATGATCTTAAAGCTGAAGCAGAGGTTTTTTCGATGCTTTCCCTCAAAGGAATGCAATTTAAAGATGAAGAACTGCTCGGAGAGATAGAGACGGAAATCCGACGAGAGAAACGGTCCCATCTTTGGAAAAAAGTATTGAAATATTCAGTCTGGGTCTCTTCAGCCGCTTGTATCTCAGCATTAGTTATTGGCCTGTCTCAAATTAAGATAAGCGGAAATTTGGAACAGAATGTCCAAGTAACGACGAAAGTTGAGGAGGAACCGGTAATAACGAAATCGGCTGATTCAACTGTCGTTGTACCCTCAGCGGTTGCTTCTGATAAAGTTGCAGTTAATAATGTTGCGAGAGTAAAAAGAAGCTCGAAATCGCGAGTTCGCGAAGTTACTGACGTAAAAGAAGCTCAAGCCATTCTCATGGCAGTGGATAAAAGCTTGAAACGAACGTTGTCTGCCGGATTCGGTGTGGTAGATGATATTGAAGCCCAAATTTTCAAATCTGAAGAAATAACAAAACAAGTCTTAAATAATATCAGCATTTAAAAATATGAAAAAGATACTCATAATACTTTGCGTATGTCTGATGGCTAGCTGTCATGTCTTTGCAAAACAAAATCTTTTTGCTAATTTCCCGGATGGAAATAATGTTGAACGCGTCTATGTCGGAGGCTCAATACTTAGTATGGCCGGTGGTGTCGGTGTTGTTAGCAAATATTCGGGAGCGATTAAGAAAGCAAAAGGTGTGGAGGTCTATAACATAGACAATCCCTCAGCAAAAGAAATGGAGGTTATCAAAAGCCAACTCAAAGTCATCTTACAAAAATTTTATGGGGAAGAAATTGTTAAGAAGGAAAGCGCAAATGAAAGTAGTGAAATATATCTTCTGTACAACCGGAAGCCGGAAAATGAAGAAGCTCCGGCGGGTATGCTAATCGTTAATATTGAACCGGGAGCAGCAAGCTTTGTCTTTATAGAAGGTGCTATAGATTTTAATCGAATGATCTTTTAATCAGCTTTAACTTTGAAATACAATTAGACAATTGTCCCGGTTAACCTAAGAGATTCAGAGTTAACCGGGACAAAAACTTTTTATGTGAAATTAGAATTTGTAGGCTATGCCAACTGTAATCGGCAGACGGCTGAAATCTTTCATGTACTGATATTTTATTTCCGCGGTTCCGACAAACCTTGAAGAGAATTCATATTCACCACCCACGCCGAGATTGAAAAGGAAACGATCAAAGCTAACATTGCCGACGGCATCTAAGTTCATTCTTGGCTGTCCATAACCGATACCTACGATAGGATACATCTGGAAACGGTTGGCGACGTTAAACATATAGTGGAAATTAGCGGCCAGTTCAAAAGCACTGATATCTTTGCTTTCGCACCAATAAGTAAATTCGGCTTCTCCGCGGATATGATCAGTCAGACCATACTGGAATTTGAGTCCGAGACCGAAGTTTGTGTAACTGTAATCGTCAACTGAAGGCGCTACTCCTAAGTTAACACCAAGAGCAGGCACTCCTTTTTGTGCTAACGAGGGTAGGACACAGACCATGCACAGTAGAATGGCGATAAGAGACTTTTTCATGTGGGTTGTTGATGAGTGATAAATAGTGAGTATTAGTTATAAATTCGGAACAAACAAATGGTCTTATAGTTTTCCGGATCGGGCGTTATCAATCGTCCGCTGCTCAGGAACGATGTAGACCTCGATACGTCGGTTCAGGCTTCGGTTCGCAAGTGAATCATTGGGTTTGAGTGGTTTGTCTGATCCAAAGCCTGTATAATAAATATTAGATTTTACGCCGTTTTTCGATGCAATCTCTTCAAAGACTGATTGCACATTTTCGGCTCGTCGTGAAGATAGCGAATCAGAATAAGCTTCATCGCCGGTATCGTCGGTGTGTGCCCAAACGAGCATTCGGTAAGCTTCAGGATTCACAATCGCACGCTCAAAAAGAGCAAGGCGATTCAAAGCTTCCGGCTTCAGATTATCTTCGTTTGCTTCGAATAGTTCGGCTGCGGGTATAACGACGACGAGGACTTCGCCCTGTCTCTCAGTTCGAGTGGTAAAGTTGTATTTTTTAAACCATTTCTCAATAGTCTGTATATGTCGTCCGACTGCAGCTGATGCTCTTACCGGAACTTCCGGTGTTCGAAAAAGTGCTTCCGGATCAGTCTCGTTATCGGCCGGGGACTGAGCGAGGCCTATTGCCGGAGCTAAGAGCGTAAGAAAGATGAGAAATGTTTTTTTCATGTGATTGGTTGGAAAGAGTAGGGGGAGAGAATTAGGTGAGGGTTAAAGTTCGTCACATTTAGCTTCGTATTCGAGCTCGGAAGTCACGATATAAAAGATATCATCGGGTTGGATTTTGGATCCCCGATCACGCTTAATCATCTTTGTGACGTGGGCAACCAGGATATCTTTTTCTGGCGCAAGCTCTTGATCGTCGGAATCCATGCTTATATCGAGAAAACCGTGGTCTTCATAATAATCCCAAATGATGTCAATAACATCGAGGATGTCATCTTCGTCATATCTCGAAGCATGTTCACCGAGCGATTCGAGTATGAATTTAACTGCTTTTTCTTCGTCGAAAACTTCCATTATTATTTATCAATCTATGAGTCCGTTTGGCAGATCAACGCAAAGAGTCTTCTTATCCGGATCAAAACTGATAATCCAGTCCTCTACATAAGGAATAAAGACTTTTTGTCCATCTTTAAGTTCTACTTCAAGAAGCCAGTTTGATGTATCGTCGTTGAATCCGATAATTTTTCCGAGGGGTTTAGAATTTTCATCGATGACGTCAAATCCTATCATGTCGCTGAGGTACATGCCGCCTTCCTCTTCTGTCCAGTCGGGGTGTTCACGGAGTTCTCTCATAAGTACGTAGGCTGTTTTACCAACCAAAGCGCGTGCATCTGAGTCTGAGATTACCCCCTCAACAGAGACAAGTCGGTTGTCTACGCCTCGTCCACGCACGCTTTTAATAGGGAACGGTACAAAAATACCTTCAACATCGAAAACGAGAAATTTAAAGTCTTCGGGATTGAATTCGGTGTCAAGAGAGATGTTTAATTCACCCTTGATGCCATGAGTTTTGGCAACGTAGCCTATGGGATATAATTCTTTTACTGTAATCATGAAAAGAGAACGCCGGAATGACCGAAAAAGTTAAGAACCGGCCTTATTTTTTCTTTTTCTTTTTTGAAGGTTTGGGCGCGTCTTGATATTCACAAAGCCTTACGATTTCACCATCGACGGTTATCCGGCCGTTTGACATTATATTCAGATCGCTGAAAACTCGTTCATCACTCATCAAATCCGATTCCCACGAGAGCATGGCTTTCTTCATCTGGTTTGCGATCAAGACTATGAGAGCCTGTCGTTCGTCAGAATCTTCCATTTCTGCTGCGACGTTAATCATTTGTTGGATATTCCGTCCATATTGTCTGTCAGGGAATTCAGACTGCTGGTAATCCACCGGGTCAGGCACAGGAGCGATGGAGTCGGGTTTGATTGGCTCGAAAGGCCAGTCGATATCCAGTTCGAAGTTACTCATAATTGCCAGATGATCCCAGAGTTTACGCTCTGTATCCTCTTCCGATTCCTTTGACCTGTTCGCACCGTTCTGAAATAGTGTTTTCATCGTCTTTATGATAGAAGCGGCACATCGCGTGCGCTCCTCTTTATCTTCGATAGAAAGGCAATGATCGACCATTGACTGGATTACACGTCCATATTCGGGAAGCACCAGAGGTTTGAGATGAGTATTATAAGTCAGCATACAGGATTGTAAATGGAGAGAAGAATTTGATTATCAAATAATGTCACGGTCACTCAACGGATTGAACTGACCGTGACAGAATTATTGGGCAATTTATAATTACATGTTCATACCGCCATCGACCTGAATCACCTGGCCGGTAACGTAGCTTGACATATCGGAAGCGAGGAAGGTAGCGACATTAGCAATATCTTCAACTTTTCCGCCGCGACGCAGAGGAATTTTGGCAGTCCATTCTTTTCTTACTTCGTCGGGAAGAGCGGCGGTCATGGCTGTTTCAATAAATCCGGGTGCAATTGCGTTTGCACGGATATTTCTTGAACCGACTTCCTGTGCGATCGATTTAGCAAGCGCGATAAGACCGGCTTTCGAAGCTGCATAGTTGGCCTGACCGGCATTTCCGTGAACGCCGACCACAGAGGCCATATTGATGATGGAGCCGTGGCGCTGGCGCATCATGATGGGAAGGACGGCATTTATGAAGTTAAACGCGCTTTTAAGGTTGACAGCGATAACTGCATCCCACTGAGCTTCAGTCATACGGAGCATCAGACCATCTTTAGTGATACCGGCATTGTTGACAAGAATATCAATTGAACCGAAGTCTTCATGAACCTGTTTGACGACTTCCTGAGTCTGAGTAAAGTCAGCAGCGTTTGAAGCGTAACCTTTAACTTTGACACCAAGAGCAGCAATTTCTTCTTCGGTCTGTTTGCCGTTTTCGTCAATAACAAGGTCGGTGAAAGCGATGTTAGCACCTTCTTGAGCGAATTTAAGCGCCAGTGCTTTACCGATGCCACGCGCGGCGCCGGTTATCAGGGCTGTTTTTCCTTCGAGTAATTTCATCTTTACTTTTTGATAGGTTTTAGTTGGATTGTTGGTTGGGGACAAAATTAACAATTTTTTGACAATTAGTAAGTCTTAATATAGCTAATGTATGTTAATAGTCCACGTTTAGTCTCTCTGGTACAGCAATGCTGACCGGTTTGAAAATCTTTTTGGCAAGCTATTTGTTAATATTCTGAGAAGATTTTACTAATTTTGTAGACTCAAAAATACATTATGCAGGAATTACAAAAAGATAAGGACTTAAAGGAAGTTATTATAGATGCTATTACCGATTTGAAAGGTAAGGATATAACGATTGTAGACATGACCCACATCGAATCGGCCCCTCTTTCGATGTTTGTCATTGCTCAAGGTTCATCATCGATGAACGTCGCTTCGATCGCTGACCATGTTAGAGAAAAGGTACAGAAGGAAACGACTATAAAGCCCTATAACTATGATGGATATCAGGCTTCTGAATGGATCGTAATAGATTATGGTCACCTTTTGGTACATATTTTCGTCCCGGAGGCACGCGAGCGCTATCGACTCGAAGAACTGTGGAGTGACGCGGTGATAACCGACCTTCCCAATCTTGATTAACTCTCCCTATGTCCTTTTTACTCTAAGATTTGAAATCCCATGCCCATCATCCCCAATAATTTAGGCAAGAGTCCCGGCGGTAAAAACCGTTTCGGATTCAATATGTTCTGGATGTATGTCATCATTGTTGTTATCCTTGGAAGTATTTTCTATATGGATAACAACAATCCTACTCAGGAAGTAAGTTACAGCAAACTTGAAGACATCATCGGTAATCACGGCGCAACAAAGATAATTATCAATACTGACCAGCGTATCGCAGAAGCTGTTCTGACCGATTCGATGGCTACCAAGATGTTTGACCGGACTCAATATGTTCCGGGGTCTAATACAAAAGCCATGGTCAAATCTGATATCCCGAGTGCAGATAAGTTTTCAGACAAAATAGAACAGTGGCGTTCGACCGGTGCGTTTAACGGTGAAGTTGTGTTCGAGAAGTCGGGTGGATTCTCGACATTCCTGTTCTCTTTTGGCCCGATCATCTTGCTCGTTGTTCTCTGGTTCTTCCTTATGCGTTATATGAGTCGCGGGGGTGCCGGTGGCGGCGGTGGAGGAATATTCAGTGTCGGAAAGTCTAAAGCCCAGTTATACGATAAGAATAATAGTAATAAGGTAACCTTTGAGGATGTAGCGGGACTGTCTGAGGCCAAGACCGAAATTGAAGAGGTCGTTGAGTTCCTCAAGAACCCGAAACGATATACAGATCTGGGGGGTAAAATTCCTAAGGGTGCTCTTCTTGTAGGCCCTCCCGGAACCGGTAAAACTCTTTTAGCTAAAGCTGTAGCCGGGGAAGCAAATGTTCCGTTCTTTTCAATGTCCGGCTCCGATTTCGTAGAAATGTTTGTGGGTGTCGGCGCATCTCGAGTCCGTGATCTTTTCAAACAGGCAAAGGAGAAAGCTCCTTGTATCATCTTCATTGATGAAATTGATGCGGTTGGTCGTGCCCGCGGAAACAGACCCAACATGGGGGCAAACGATGAGCGTGAAAGCACTCTTAACCAGTTGTTGACTGAAATGGATGGTTTCGGCTCAAATTCGGGCGTGATTTGTCTTGCAGCCACAAACCGTGTTGACATTCTGGATAAGGCACTTCTTCGTGCCGGACGTTTTGACCGTCAGATTTTTGTTGATCTGCCTGACGTCAACGATAGGGTTGCGATTTTCAAGGTTCATCTTAAAAATATCAAGATAGATCCTAATCTTGATATTGAGCTTTTAGCACGTCAGACCGCCGGATTCTCAGGTGCCGATATCGCTAATGTATGTAACGAAGCGGCTCTCATCGCTGCCCGTCATAACAAAACTTCTGTAACTGTCGAAGATTTCAATTCTGCGATTGATCGCATTATTGGAGGTCTCGAAAAGAAAAATAAAATTACCACTGTTGAGGAAAAACATGGAATTGCTGTTCATGAAGCCGGACACGCTACTGTATCCTGGCATCTGAAATATGGTGATCCGCTCGTTAAAGTTACCATAGTTCCGCGTGGTAAAGCGCTCGGCGCCGCCTGGTACATGCCCGAAGAACGTCAACTTGTCCCCGCCCAGGCGTTGCTTGACAAGATCTGTTCTCTGATGGGTGGACGTGCAGCTGAAGATATGTTCATTGGTGAGGTGACTACCGGTGCGCTTAATGACCTTGAGCGTGCGACCAAGATGGCTTATTCGCTCGTTGTCTACTACGGCATGGGCGAGAATCTCAAGAACATAAGCTACTACGATTCGTCGGGACAAAACTATGGTTTCACGAAGCCTTACAGCGAGGAACGGTCACGTGCGATTGATGAAGAAGTTTCAAAAATTCTTGCTGAGCAGTATGAACGTGCCAAAGCGATATTGACCCAGTATAAAGACGGTCATCACAAACTTGCCGAAGAACTCGAAACCCGTGAAGTTATCTTTACCAATGACGTAGAAGAAATTTTCGGTCCAAGAAAATGGAAATCTCACGCTGATCAGATTAAAGAGCTTAACGACTCTAAAAAGTCAGAATCGGCGACTGAAATCACGGATGTCGAGGCTACTGAAGTGACCGATGACAAGAATTCAGAGTCTAAAGATAATTCCGCAGTTCCTCCTGCATTTGATCCCACGCGTTTCAAAGAAACGGAATCTCCAGCCGGGCACCAGGACAAACAGGATTCTGCTACAAGTAATTCAGGCAATGAAGAAAAAACTGAAGATAACACTGAAAAATGAGTATTGAAGAGAATTCTTTGTTGTCCCGGCTTGACGGAATTGAATCACGTTTCGAGGAAGTATCGACTTTGATAACAGACCCGGATGTGATTGCCGATATGAAGCGGTATGTCCACCTTACTAAGGAATATAAGGACCTCGAAAAACTTGTAGCGGCTACCCATCGTTACAGAGACTTGCTCGGCAATATCGAAGAAGCAAAAGAAATTCTTGACACTGAGGATGATAGCGAGATGCGAGAAATGGCGAAACAGCAACTTGCATCTGCCACAGAAGAGTGTCCTAAACTTGAGGAAGATATTAAGCTGATGCTTGTTCCTGAGGATCCCGAAGATTCAAAAAATGCCATTCTTGAGATCCGTGGCGGAACCGGAGGGGACGAGGCAGCAATTTTTGCAGGCGATCTGTATAAAATGTATCAGAAATATGCCGAGTCGCGTGGATGGAATTGGGCAGTTACTTCGTTTAGTGAAGGAGCGGCCGGAGGCTTCAAGGAGGTGGTTGTTGCTGTTTCCGGCGAAGGTGTTTATGGCACGCTGAAATATGAGAGCGGAGTTCATCGAGTGCAGCGCGTACCAGCAACCGAGACACAAGGTCGCGTTCATACATCTGCTGCCACCGTTGCAGTATTGCCCGAAGCTGAGCCATTCGACGTAGAAATTAACGAAGGTGAAATCAAATGGGATACATTCCGCTCGGGTGGAGCAGGGGGAC
>CAYVXC010000013.1:6788-24331 GCA_964454925.1 uncultured Bacteroides sp. | reverse complement strand
AGAAACTTTTTATAGTTTTTTGTCATCTTGTCCCAATCGACGCCGTGCATGTCTTTCGTATAGAAGCGTTCGCGCTCCTCGCGTGTGACGTAGTCGTACATGTATTCCCGCTCGGCCGCATGATCGAGATTCATAGTGGCTGAATAACTGATCGGTGTCAGTTTGTCAGATTTCGGATCAAGTTTACGCATCTGGGAACCGAGAACAAACAGAGTTTTTCCTGATTTATCTTTTGCAAAGTAGCGGGCACCGTCGAGTTTGCCAACCATCTTATGATCGTCTTTACGGAGGTTGAGTTTCCAGAGCTGGGTGCCGTTGGGCGCCTGAGTAATGTAATAGAGATTTTCGCCGTCGGCGGTAATTGTTGCGTCAGAAAGTTGGGATGACATCGGGGTTAGGCGGACAACTCGGTCTGCCAGGCCTTCACGGTCGACAACGATTGTCTTTTCATCCTTGTCGGTCTTGTCTCCGTCTTTTTCGTCTTTCTTTTTAGAATCTTCTTTCGCATTTTTCTTTTCGCGACGTTTCTCAATTTCCTTGGTCAGAGCATAGTCTTCCTCATTGAGGCGGAACTTATCATAGGCATCCTGGTTGAGGAAAACGAGCATGGCATCCATTTCAGAACCCCATGAAGCGTGGTTACGCATACCATAGCGTTCGGACATGAACAGAAGGGCATTCCCGTCAAGAACCCAAGTCGGTGATTCATCAAAATAACCTGAATTGGTAAGATTGATGATCTCGCCAGTCTCGACATTGATGATTGCAATGTCACCGTATGGTTCATGTTTTTTATCAACTATTTCGGTAGCGATCCATTTCGAGTCGGGACTCCAGACGAATCCGAACGACCCGGTCCGGGGACGATGGGTCGAACCGTCAGTCAACTCCTTAACCTTCCCCGATTTCACATCCATCACCTGGAGGCGGTTACGGTCAAGGATGAATGCCATTTTCTTTCCGTCGGGAGAGTAATCGGGAGCGGTGCGTTCGTGGCCGTCGGTCTTGAAAAGAGGCTCTTCTTTGATGATGGTTGCATTCGCGAAGTCAACTTCATCATCGGGACGCCCCATGGTGGCTTTATAAATGTTTATTTTGCCGTCGCGTTCGCTGGCGTAAACAAGTGATTTTCCATCGGGAGCCCACGAGACGAGTCTTTCAGCCTGTGGAGTCTTGGTTATCTGTTTTGTGGTTTTGTATTCAACAGAAGTCACGAATACATCGCCGCGGGAAATAAAGGCGATTGATTTTCCGTCGGGAGAGGGGACGGCTCCCGAAGCACCTCGAACGGCTAGTTTCTCTATCGGGTTATCGAGGTCTTCGACAACGCTGACATTTATCTTGACGGGTTTTCCGTTAGGAGCCTGGGTGAAGATTTCGCCGTTGTAGGTGTAACATAGAGTTCCGTCGGCAGCTTTGGAGAGGAAGCGGACCGGGTGTTCCTTGAAATTGGTGACGGCTGTTATTGCGGAAGGATTGTTTACAGGTGCTTTGTAGACATTCATTGAGCCACCGTTGCGTTCACTAAGGAAATAGAAAGAGTCGCCGTTAGCCACCGGGTCTCGATCCTCGCCGGCATGTGCCGTCAGATTAGTGTGTTTTCCGGTCGAGGCATCATAGAGCCAGATGTCGCGTGTAACGCTAGAAGTGTGGTGCTTGCGCCATTCATTTTCCATACCTTTCTGGTCCTGATAGAGCATCCAGGCACCTTTTTCACCAAAGCCGGAAGCTTTACCGCCGCCCCAGTTGATATACTGAGCGGGAGTACCGAGGACTTGACGCGAAGTCCCGCCGGTGACAGGGACGGCATATACTTCGGTCAGTCGTGCGGTCGGGAACATCGCACTTGATGCCGGGTCTTGAATCGCTGCGGAGAAAAGAACTTCTTTTCCGTCCGGGGTGAATGCTTCGGGAATTTCAGAGGCTGAATTTGAAGTCAGTCTGGTTGCTTTACCACCGTTCGAAGGAATGGCGAAGATGTCGAAGTTTCCGTGACGGTCGCTTGCAAAAGCTATGGTTTTCCCATCGGGACTCCAGATTGGATTCGACTCGTAGCTGTCGAGAGTCGTCAGGCGGGTTGCAACACCACCTTTTGATGAAACTTTCCAGATGTCTCCGAGGTAGCCGAACACGATTTCTGTTCCATCGGGACTGATTTTAGCGTCGCGTAACCAGAGCGCTTCGTGGGGATTGGCAAAAGTTTTGCCGGCCGACAGCATGCTGATGACGGCAAACGATGCGAGTATAGCTTTTTTTGCAGGATTCATAGGATGAAATTTTTATGGAATAGAGTAGGGAATAGTATTTTTATTTCTAAGATTAGTTTTCGAGAGAAGTCAGATACCAGTCATACAGGCGGCCGATACCATCGTTTAGCTCTACATTATGATGCCAGCCGAGAGAGTGGAGTTTTGATACGTCACATAGTTTTCTCATCGTGCCGTCAGGACGGGTAGCATCCCAACGTATCTCGCCGTTGTAGCCAATGGCAACACGAATCATTTCCGCGACTTCAGCGATGGTATGTTCGATGCCGGTTCCTACGTTAATATGAGTGTTCCGGACTTCCTTTGACGTTCCTTTCAAATCGTCAAAAGAAACATTCAGCATGACATGAACCGTTGCATCGGCCATATCTTCGCTCCACAGAAATTCGCGGAGCGGTGTACCGGAACCCCAGAGTTCCAACCGGTCAGCGAAGATTCCGAAACGCCCCAGGAGACCGGCGATTTCGGCATCGGACATTTCTTCGCGGTAGCCCGATGGCGGACGACAGCCTAAATCTTTTCTTAACGATTTGAAATCGCCTTCATTCAACAACCTGGCCAAATGCATCTTTCTTATCATGGCCGGAAGAACGTGACTGTTTTCGAGATGGAAGTTATCGTTAGGACCATACAGATTGGTAGGCATAACGGCTATATAGTCAGTCCCGTATTGGAGATTGAGGCTTTCACATAGTTTCATGCCGGCGATCTTAGCGATGGCGTAAGGCTCGTTCGTATATTCAAGAGGGGACGTCAGCAGAGCATCCTCCGTAATAGGTTGTGGAGCCTCGCGGGGATAAATACACGTTGATCCGAGAAAAACGAGTTTCTTTACACCGTGGCGCCACGCTTCACCAATGACATTTTGCTGAATAGCAAGATTCTGGAAGATAAAATCGGCGCGATAGATTGAGTTGGCCATAATCCCACCAACGTGAGCGGCCGCCAAAATAACGACTTCCGGTCTTTCTTTATCGAAGAATTCGCGGACCGCTACTGAATCCATCAAATCAAGTTCAGCATGACTTCGACCGACCAGATTTGTGAAACCATGTTGCTCGAGATTGCGCCATATAGCTGACCCTACGAGTCCGCGGTGTCCGGCAACATAGATTTTAGTGTCTTTGTTGATTTCTTTATTCATCGGTGGAATTGTGATCTTTTTCCTTAGCAATCAGTTCGACATCGGCTTTGACCATCAGCGAGACGAGTTGCTCGAAAGATGTCTGTCTGGGATTCCAACCGAGTTTTTCACGCGCTTTAGTGGGATCGCCGAGAAGCTGCTCGACCTCCGCGGGACGGAAGAACCGTTTATCGACTTCAACGAGTATCCGGCCTGATGATTTGTCAATGCCTTTTTCGTCAATACCTTCGCCTTCCCAAACCAGATCGATTCCAACTTCCTTGAAAGCTAATGTCGTAAACTCGCGGACCGTGTGGTATTCCCCGGTTGCGATAACATAATCGTCCGGAGTTTCCTGTTGCAGCATCAGCCACATACATTCGACGTAATCTTTCGCGTATCCCCAGTCGCGACGCGCATCGAGGTTGCCGAGATATAGTTTGTTCTGTTTCCCGGCTCTGATACGAGCCGCGGCCAATGTGATTTTACGGGTAACGAAAGTTTCGCCGCGCCGCTCGCTTTCGTGGTTGAAAAGGATGCCGTTGACCGCATACATTCCGTAGCTTTCACGATAGTTCTTGACAATCCAATAGGCATAGAGCTTCGCGACGGCATAGGGCGAACGAGGATAGAACGGAGTGGTCTCTTTCTGAGGTATTTCCTGGACTTTCCCGAAAAGTTCGCTGGTAGATGCCTGATAGATCCTGGTACATTTTTCACGGCCCAGAATCCTGACCGCTTCGAGCAGACGCAGGGTGCCGATTCCGTCGGCATCGGCCGTGTACTCGGGAACATCAAACGAAACCTTTACATGGCTTTGGGCCGCGAGGTTATAGATTTCATCGGGTCTGACTTCCTGGATGATCCTTATAAGAGATGACGAGTCGGTCATATCGCCCCAGTGAAGATGGAGTTTTCTCTCGCGGTGCATGTCCTTGACCCATTCGTCAAGATACAGATGTTCTATACGTCCGGTGTTGAACGACGAGCTGCGGCGCATTATGCCGTGGACTTCGTAACCTTTTTCAATCAGAAATTCGGCAAGATAAGAGCCGTCCTGACCGGTAATTCCGGTGATTAATGCTATAGCCATGATCTTAATGTTTAGCGCGGGTTATTGTACCGGTCAATAGATATGTCAGTGGCCGGGACGGAGCGATTATAGCCATGAAACCAAGTACCATGGCAATGATTAGGGCTGACGCGATGAAAGTAAATGCGAACAGAGGCACCCAACCGAGATTCATCGCTAACAGTGTTTCTCTGAAGTGACCCAGAGGGAAGAGGAAAAAATAGTGGAGGAGGTAAATTCCGAGCGACTTAGTTCCCAGATAGCTCCACATGGAAGCCCAACGCCCGGGAACCGGTCGGTCAAAAGCAGTGCGTGCCCAGGGGCCGAAAATCGACATTGCCACGATCGCGAGACAGATGTGGAGGACGGGGCGGACAGATGCCGGGCCGTTTATAATGGCCGTCAGCCATTCGAAACGGTCAAATTCCCAGTACCAGCAGATGTAGTAGAGACAGACGGTCCCGAGTAAGATTGCTGCTGTCACCCAGTTTGACGACCTGGTCAGACGGCTGAAACCTTCGCGGTGGCGCGAAGCTAAGGCTCCGATCATGAATGCCGGCCAGTATGTGCTTAGTTGAGCGAGACTGAGTGAGTTGGCGAACACCGGGAAAGAGTCAAGAAGATATTTTACAACATAGAACAACACAACCCAGACAACGATGATATAGACAATCGCGCCCGACGCCTTTTTCAGACGCGTCAGCACAGGAGCCGAGACGGTGTAGAGAATCATCAACTCAAAAAGCGTCAGCGTAAACCAATATCCGTTTTTCATATTGTCGGTCCATAGGCCATCGAAAGTCGAATTGAGCGGTGAGGTCAGCCCTGAATGGGGGAAATAGAAAATCCAAAGAGTCGAGACCGCAACCATCGGGATGATGAGTTGCTTGAAGCGGGCAACGAGATTAGGAACCTGAACCCGGCCGTCCTTGATTTTCATCGTGAACCATCCGCTGATAAAAAAGAACAGCGGCATGTGGATTTCGCCGATGAATTTGAAAATAGTGGCGCGGTCTATCTCGCGGACACAGAATGCGATAACATGACCCATTACGACCATAAAGATGGCGACACCTTTCATCATGTCAAATTCGTGCAGACGGGTTGGTTTCATTTGATAAAATCGAGTTGGTTGAAATGATTGATTTATAGTGGCAAATTTAACTCTTTTTTTTGGAACAGCCAAAATCAGCCGGTTATCTCGCTTATTCTCAGCCGGGGGTGTTCCTGATTGTTCTCTAAAAACGGCTACGATGGGTAAAATCCGCATCAATGGCAATTTTCGGGCTATTTTTACGTTATAATTGTTGTATACTTTATTAATAGTTTATGAAGATAAGACCAATCATTATATTACTGTTGTCGTTGTTCTGTTTTGCAGGATCTGTCATCGCAGATAATCTGAAAATCCAGGGTAAGGTGACCGATGAAAACAACGAACCGCTCGAATTTGCAAGTGTTCGCGTTGTCGGGACGATGGTGGGTGCAACTACGGGACTCGACGGCACCTATTCGATTGTTGTCCCGGCAGCTGATACAATCAGGATTACGTTCTCTTACGTTGGTTACAAGGAGTCGCGCCGACGTCTTATCGACGCCAAGGGTGAAGTAACGGTCAACGCGAAACTCGAACCTGAAACCTATGTCCTCGAAAGCGTTCAGGTTACCGATTTCCAGCGCCAGCAGAGCGGTATGGATAAGATTAACAAAGACAGCTACAAACTTGCTCCTAACGTCAGTGGGTCGGGGATTGAAAGTATGATAACGACAATGGCCGGTGTTTCCTCGTCAAACGAAATGTCCAGCCAATACTCGGTCCGTGGCGGTACTTTTGACGAGAATTCGGTTTATATCAACGGTGTGGAAGTTTACCGTCCTCAGCTCGTTTCGTCCGGTCAGCAGGAAGGTCTCTCGATCATTAACCCGGATATGGTTGATGCGGTCGGATTTTCGACAGGCGGTTTCCCGGCACGTTTTGCCGATAAAATGTCTTCGGTACTTGACATCACATATCGTGAGCCTGAAAGTTTCGAAGGTGCGGTCAATCTTAGTCTTCAGGGTGGAGGACTAACCTTGGGAACAAGTTCAAAGATTTTCAGCCAGCTTCATGGAGTCAGGTATAAGTCTAACAGGTCTCTGCTCTCTTCGATGGATGAAAAGGGAGAGTATGACCCGAATTATTTTGACTATCAGACTTTCATGACGTTTAAATTCAATCCCAAGTTAAAAGCGTCGTTCCTCGGGAATATTGCTATTAACAACTATAAGTTCATTCCTCACGACCGTTCAACCAATTTCGGTACGTCGACCGATGCGAAACGATTCAAAGTCTATTTCGACGGACAGGAGAAAGACCGCTTTGAAACCTTCTTCGGCGCTTTCAATCTGACTTATCGTCCCACAAAAAAATCGGAATATACGTTCCTCGCATCGGGCTTTCTGACGAATGAACTTGTCTCTTATGACATTTCAGGAGAATATTGGCTTGACCAGGCCGGCACCGACGGGTCGGCCGGAAACGGTGGCGCCGTTGGTGGCGAACTCGGAATCGGACGTTATCTTGAACACGCCCGCAACCGTCTAAAAGCCTCGGTCTTTACTCTTGCCCTTCGTGGAGCTACCGGCATTGCCCGACACAGCCTGAATTATGGATTGTCATTCAACCATGAAACCATTCACGACCGTTCGCGCGAATGGGAACTGCGTGATTCGGCCGGTTACTCTCTTCCGTTCGATCCGGGAGCATTGAAAGTTGTCTACAATCTTGATTCGCGTCATGACCTTACGTCAAACCGTTTTGCCGCTTACGTCGAGGATACTTATCGACTCCAGACCGTGGCTGGCTATATGAATATCAACGGCGGTATCAGACTGAGTTACTGGGATTATAACAAAGAGTTTCTTTTCTCTCCGCGAATCAATGCGGTTTTTGTTCCTGACAAGGCTCCGCGATGGACGTTCCGTTTCGCGACCGGTCTCTATTATCAGTCGCCATTCTATAAAGAGTATCGTCAGCCTCTTATTGATGAAGACGGTAACACTATTGTCAGGCTGAACGATGAGATCAAGAGTCAGCGCTCGATCCAGTTTATCCTTGGTTCGGACTATACGTTCAGAGCATTCGAAAGACCGTTCAAGCTTTCGGCTGAAGCATACTATAAGATTCTCGGAAACCTGATACCTTACGAAATAGATAACCTTAAGATTGTTTATTCGGGGGTAAACTCAACGAATGGCTCGACAATGGGCCTTGACATGAAACTCTATGGACAGTTTGTGCCCGGCAGCGATTCGTGGCTGAGTTTCTCGCTTATGAATACACGCGAGAATCTCAATGGAGTCTCGGTTCCGCGTCCGACTGACCGCCGTTATTCCATGGCTTTATATTTCACCGACTATTTTCCGAAATTTCCACGTTTGAAATTTAGTCTGAGAGGTATTTTCAGTGACGGACTGCCAGTCACAGCGCCGCGTTCATCGCGCGACAAATTCTATTTCCGCGCACCGGCATACAAACGTGTAGATGTCGGTTTGAGTTATGCTCTGCTTTTACCCAAATCTCCCGGTGAACCACGGAGCGGTGTTTCGCGTTATTTAAAAAGCGTTTGGGTCGGTCTCGACTGCTTCAATCTCCTCGACATCTCCAACGTAAGTTCATACTATTGGGTCACCGATGTCAACAATATGCAATATGCCGTACCCAACTACCTGACCCGACGACAACTCAACGTGAGACTTTCCGTAGATTTCTAATCTGATATAGCATAAAGCTATGAAACAAATAATCACCCATTTCACCGACGACGATCTCTATAAATTCTCAATGTGCTGTGCAGTAATCGATAACTGGCCACGCGCAATAGTACGCTACAGATTTACCGACCGTGACCACCGTGTTTATCCGGTAGGATTTGCCGCTCGTCTTGAGGAACAGATCAAAATGCTCGAGACCCTTGTCATCACCGATGAAGAGGTAGAATTTATGAAACGTCGCTGTCCCTACATTCCCCATTGGTTCTATAGCTATCTGAAAGGCTTCAGGTATGACAGCCGTTGGGTAACCGTAAATCAGGACTCAGATGGACATCTGAGCCTTGATATTGAGGGAAACTGGAGTTCGGTTATTCTGCTCGAAGTCAAACTTCTTGCTATAATTTCCGAGCTGAATTATATCATGACCGGTGAAGATTCGAAGGTTGATTATGAAGACTATTATGCTCGCACCTACGACAAAGCGGTGCGTCTGATTGATAACGGTTGCTATTTTACGGAATTCGGAACGCGTCGGCGTTTGTCGCGGAAAAGCCAGGAAACCGCCATCCGCGCCATGAAAGATGCGTTCGAGGCTAAAGGCGGTCCCGGGAACTTTATGGGTACGAGCAATGT
This sequence comes from uncultured Bacteroides sp., assembly GCA_964454925.1. Taxonomy (GTDB): domain Bacteria; phylum Bacteroidota; class Bacteroidia; order Bacteroidales; family Muribaculaceae; genus CAG-873. Next base: position 15,483 of record CAYVXC010000013.1, on the reverse strand, counting down.
GTATCTGGCTATGAAATACGACCTTACACCCACCGGAACGATGGCTCATGAACTTGTATGTGCCGTTGGAGGAATGTATGGACCCCAGATGGCAAATCACCTCGCGATGAGTGCGTGGAGAAAGACCTACCGGGGCGCACTCGGAACTTTCCTTTATGATACATACGGCTGGAATATCTTTTCACTGAACTTCTCGGAAGACTATGCCCAGATGTTCAAGGGCCTTCGGGTTGATAGCGGAGATAATTATGAACAGCTTGACCTCATTGTCAAAAAATATGAGTCGCTTGGAATTGATTCGCGGACAAAGCAGGTGATTTTTTCAAACGCTCTTTCCACCGATCGAGCTATCGAGTTGCAGAAATATGCCTCGACCCGTTGCCTTCCTTCGTTCGGAATCGGTACCCACTTTACGAACGATGCGCCCGGTATCCGGCCAATGAACATCGTCATAAAACTTACCGATGTCAAGATTACCGAAAAGTGGACGTTCTTTAATCAGACTTGTAAACTAAGCGAAGACAAAGGAAAATATTCAGGAGACCCGGCGGTTGTCAAACGGTTCCGTGAAGCTCTGCATATCAAAGAGTAAAAATCTCGGGACTTAGGTTCCGATTTCATTATAGCTTGTCTTCCAACATTATTCGGCGGTGACGTCTACAAAACCGGTATGGTGATTATTACATTGAGAGGTCAATCGTTTAAGGACCTCCTTCGTTAAACGAAGACAGAAATATAAAACCAAAATCGGCCCGGGAGAAGATTCCGGGCCGATTTTCTATCGCATGATGCGATAAGTTGTACTGAATTAGCCGAGGTAGGATTGCAGAAGTTTCGAGCGCTGGCCTTTCAAGCGGCGGATCGCTTTTTCTTTGATCTGGCGCACGCGTTCGCGTGTAAGATCAAATTTCGCACCGATTTCTTCAAGCGTCATTTCGCGGCAGCCGATTCCAAAGAACATACGCAGAATGTCGCGTTCGCGTTCAGCCAGCTGACTGAGCGCACGGTCAACCTCTTTGCGGAGTGATTCCTGGGTGAGGGTCGCGTCGGCCATAGGAGCATCGTCGTTTGAAAGGACATCGAGAAGAGTATTATCCTCGCCGTCAACGAAGGGGGCATCAACAGAGATGTGGCGTCCCGAAACTTTGAGTGTGTCACCGACTTTATCAACCGGAACATTCAGCTCCTTAGCCAATTCTTCGGTCGAAGGACGGCGTTCGTGTTCCTGTTCGAACTTAGAAAGCGCCTTGGTGATTTTGTTGAGAGAACCGACCTGGTTCAGCGGGAGGCGGACAATACGCGACTGTTCGGCAAGAGCCTGCAGGATTGACTGACGAATCCACCATACAGCATACGAAATAAATTTGAACCCGCGGGTCTCGTCAAATTTTTCGGCGGCCTTGATAAGACCGAGGTTGCCTTCGTTGATCAAATCGGGTAACGACAGGCCCTGATTCTGGTATTGTTTGGCGACGGAGACCACGAAACGGAGATTGGCGCGAATCAGTTTGGCAAGGGCTTGCTGGTCACCTTGTTTGATTCGCTGTGCAAGTTCTACTTCTTCATCTACCGTGATAAGTTCCTCGCGACCGATTTCCTGAAGATATTTGTCAAGCGAAGCACTTTCGCGGTTTGTGATTGATTTTACAATCTTAAGTTGTCTCATGATTCTATACTGTACTATATACGCAAATTCATACAAAGTTACGAAAAAATACCCGAACTGACAAATTTATTTCGCCGATGGCAAAATAAATCGTCAGTTCAGTACACCGAATGAACGTCCGGAGAGCGCTCCGGGTTCACGCTTATTTGTATTTAGACCAGCTGATGAGGTCTTTAAGAGAAGGTTTCTTGCCGTACATAAAGATTCCCACGCGATAGATTCTTGCAGCCAGCCAGATAATGATTGCTGTCCAGAAGATCATTGAAGCAATTGCAGCAAGCAGTTCCCAGACAGGTATTCCAACCGGAACGCGTGCCATTGTCACCATCGGAGCGGTGAACGGTATGAGGGTCAACCAGGTGGCGAGGGTTGAATTTGGATCGTTGAGTACAGTCATCGTGAACACCATGGCCAGAATGATGGGAACGGTTGCGATGCTTTGAAGCTGGCTTGCGTCCTGAATATTGTCGACAGCTGAACCGATGGCGGCGAAGATTGCCGAGTAGAAGAGGTAACCAAGAATCAGAAGAACGGCGAGTTGGCCGAAAAGTCCGATAATGTAGCCGGGATTCCCGATTGTAGTCAGGAGCGAAGTGAGTTCCATGTCGGGATTGCCTGTAAGCGCACTGGTGATGAGCGAAGGCATGACGTAGGTGCTGAAGACTCCGATGAGAGCGCCCCAGATCAGAATCTGAGTTATAGCCACTCCGGCGATACCGAATATCTTACCCAGCATAATCTGAGTTGGACGGACCGAGGAAACAACGATTTCAAGCACACGGTTATTCTTCTCCTCAATGATTGAGGTCATAATCATCTGACCATATATCAATACGAACATATAGAGAATGAACGACATGAGTAACCCGATCAGGTAGCTGCCGAGCGAGGAAGATGATTCATCTTCGTCACCGTCGATTTTGAGCGATTCGATGAAAACGGGCTGTTGAACGTCGTTCATGATTTTTCCGAGTTCGGGAATGTCATCGTGTTGGGCAAGACGCATCTGTTGGACAGTCGCGTTAACGATTGCCGAAATCTGGTTTTCAGATTGGAGTCCGAGCGAGTTGTTGGTCAGAAGGGTATAGCTGACAGATGTCGAAAGCGAATTTTCGGGAATAACAAGAATAGCATCGAGTTCATCTGATTTTCTGAGACTATCGACCGATTCCTCTGAGATATCGAATGTAATAGTCTGGTCAGAATGAAGCATCGGGGCAATGAGTCCCGATTTGTCAACGACCGCCACGTGTTTGGCGTCGGGGTTGGAGACGGCGGCGATGATTGTCGGGAGGGCCATCAGTCCAATCATCAGGATTGGGAATAGGATAGTGGTCAGAATGAACGACTTCCGACGGACACGTTGGGTATATTCGCGCTTTATTATAAGCAGTATTTTGTTACTCGACATGATTAGATACTGAGAGGTTGATTATTGGCATTTTGAACGGTGCGGACAAATATATCGTCCATAGAAGGCAGGATAGGCTCGACCGATACAAGGCTCGAGGCATCGTTGGCAATCGAGATGACGGATTTGAGATCGTCGTTTGATTTGAGGGCGAATTCGATTGTCCGGTCACCCATAGCGTTCGGTCCTTTGTCTGTCAGACTGTCAACGACCGGTGACAGAACCGCGATAGCAGCCTGAGAATTATCGCTGAAGGACATCCGGTAACGATTGTCGGAATATTGGCGTTTAAGATCGCTGACCTTTCCGGTCAGAATGTTCCTGGACTTGTTGATCAGAGTGATCCGGTCACAAAGCTCTTCGACGCTACCCATGTTGTGGGTCGAGAATATCACGGTGGCTCCCTGATTTCTGAGTTCGAGAATCTCGCGTTTCAGAATGTTTGCGTTGATTGGGTCGAAGCCTGAAAACGGTTCGTCAAAGATAAGGAGTTTCGGACGGTGGAGGACGGTGATGATGAACTGGACTTTCTGGGCCATACCTTTCGACAGTTCCTCGACCTTTTTATTCCACCAATCTGTAATTTCGAGTTTCTCGAACCATTCGCGAAGAGATTTCTCGGCTTCAACCTTTGACATGCCTTTCAGTCGGGCGAAAAACATAGCCTGTTCACCGACTTTCATCTTTTTGTAAAGACCTCTTTCTTCGGGGAGATAGCCGATGGAAAGCATGTCGTTTTCGGTCAGACGATGGCCGTCGAAAATAACTTCACCCGTGTCGGGTAGGGTGATATGGTTGATAATGCGTATGAGTGTGGTTTTTCCGGCGCCATTTGGACCGAGCAGTCCGTAGACCTCGCCGGGTTCGACTGTGAGACTCACGTCGTCGAGCGCCTTTTTAGTCTGGAAAGACTTCGAGACATTGTTTACCTGGAGTAGACTCATCTTGAAAATGTGATGTATAATGATTTGATATTGTTTATCTATTAGACGCAAAAAAGACCCGAAAGTCACACTCCGGGTCTTTTGAATGTATAATTTTTATCAGTCAGTGAGGGGGACGGCATAGAATCCTTGTTTGCCGGTCGGGGTCAAACCTTTGATGAACATGACTTTATCGTCAGACGAGGCCATTATGTTCTTATATATCTTTTCAACATCTTCGGGCGAAGAAATTCGGTTGCCGTTGATTGTCATGATGATAAATCCGTCTTTAATTCCGGCGTCTCTGAAACGGCCGTCCTCAAGACCTTTGACAACGACACCAAAGCTGATTTGATATTGTTCCTTCTGAGCGTCTGTCAGTTTGACAAATGCGGCTCCAAGTTCGGTGACTTCGCCGGCGCGGGTTAATCCGGTATCTCCGTTGCTGTTCCGAAGAGTGAGTTCTTTCGTCATTTCTTTCCCATCACGGACCATCGAGAGGACGGCACGGTCACCGGGACTGAGGCGCGCCATGATTTCCTGAATTTCAGCCATGGAGCGCGTTGGTACACCATTGATGGCAGTGATAACGTCACCTTCTTTCAAACCGGCTTCACGTGCAGCCGATCGGTCTTCGGTCTCCATGACAAGAATACCGCTCACGACGTTTTTGATTTTCTTCTCAGCGATCAATTCGGGAGTCAGCTGGACATAACGAATTCCGAGATATGCACGCTGAACTGTTCCATATTTGTTTAAATCATCGATGACTTTTTTGACAATAGTCGTGGGGATTGCAAAGGAATAACCGACGTAAGCACCGCTCTGGCTGTAGATGGCAGTATTGATTCCGACAAGTTCTCCGTCAAGGTTGACGAGCGCGCCGCCAGAGTTACCTTGATTGACCGCAGCATCGGTCTGGATGTAGCTTTCGATTCCACCGTGTGTGGGTGTGCCGGTCGAAGACGAGATGTTGCGGGCTTTTGCACTGACGATGCCGGTCGTGACTGAGGAAGTGAACCCGAACGGATTGCCGACAGCAAGAACCCATTCTCCGACACGAAGTTTTTCGCTGTCACCCATCGGGATAACATGGAGACTGTCGGCTTCAATCTTGATAAGAGCCAGGTCTGTGGTTGGGTCTGATCCGATGACCGTCGCGTTGAAATTCCGGTTGTCATTGAGTGTGACTTCCAGACGTTCGGCGTCGGCAATGACGTGGTTGTTGGTAACAATCAGTCCGTCCTGACTGATCACGACCCCCGAACCGAGTCCGATCTGACGCTGTTTGGGCGTTTCAGCCTGACGCGGTTGTTGACGTGGCTGTTGAGGCTGTCCGAAGAAAAACTCAAAAAATGGATCGTTGAAAAATTGGTTACCTCGTTGTTGTGCAACCCGTGGGGTGGCATAGGATTTCACTGATACAACACCGTTGACAGTTGATTCGGCAGCGGCTGTGAAATCTTCGTTGGTGATATTTCGTGCTTGAGTCGGGACAGAGAAAAATAATGCGCCGAACGAAGCGGCGACGGGAATTAGAAAACGTTTCATATCGTTTTTCAAATGTGATGAGGTTAGAGAATAAAAAAGTATAAGAAATGGTTTACATGTTTTTCAACGATAAAATTACAAACAATATTTTATCATTGCAACCCTCCCTAACGTTCTTTAGCTGACAGCCTCTTGTTTTAGATTTTTTTAATAGGACACGGCCGGAACGAAAAAGGTCCGGATCGTGATGATCCGGACCTTGGATAGACAGTGGATAAATATTGATTATTTCAGAACCACGCGGTTGACTTTTCCGTCGGCATAGAGAAGATACATTCCGGCGACAGGAGCCGAGATGATATCGGTATCGGATTGTTCAGCGACGAGTTTACCGGTGAGAGTATAGAGGCTCGTGTGGCCGATAGCTTTCGAGAAGCAGACCGAGAGACCTTCACAGGTAAAGCCGAAGTCATCTCCCGCGATGTCAGATACAGCTGAACGGGTATCGGTGATGCGGTATGCGGCCAGTCCGTTGCCGACAGCATAGACATAAACACGTTGAACACCGTTATTTTCTGTGACAGTCGAGATGGGGGTCGATGCGGTGCTTGAATTGGTTTTACCCATACCATCGCGGGGAACAGCAGCGATTTCTTTCAGACCACTGAATTTTCCGTTGTTTGACACGGCAACTCCGAATTTGAATCCGCCGTTGGAGTCACTATGGTCCGTTGCCGGATAAAGAACATACATTCTCTGTCCAAGATTGAACCAAGCCGAACCGTTGGCGGTGGTGATTCCGGCATAGACATCGGGCGTGTCGTCGAACGATTCCGTGAGGTTTTTTTTCTCGAAAGAGAAACGACCAAGACCTGTACCGCCTCCGTTGGCCAGGAATTCATCGTGAGAAATAGGAGTGATCCAGGGAGCGATGCCGAAATGAGAGCAGCTTGAGGGATAGAATGAGGCAAACCCGACTACTTCAGGATTGCCGGCCTTGTTGTCCTTGAAAGATACTCTGACAACGTTGTTTGTAGATGACAGCGGGAAAATGATATCGAAGTTTCCGGATGTCACGCTACCTCTAACAGCCACGTGGTCTACACGGGCGGTGGCCAGTCCTGAAAGTTTGATGTTGGCAATTTCAGTAAGAGCGCCGGTTGAAAGGTCAACCTTGTGAACCACTACGGGGTTCGAAGTTGAGTTGAGGGTGAGGTTAGCGATCAGAACATTGTCGTCATCATCTTTCGTGACAGTGTTGAGAGGATAATAAGCGACGTTACCTTCTTCTCCAAGAACGATAGACGACACGTGTTCGCCGGTCAGGCCGTCGTATTTTTCAAGAGTCAGTTTAGCGCCCTGGCTGTTTTCGGAGCGGCGGGTCAGATAGAGGTAGTCGCCGACGGCAACCATAGAACGTTCCATCATGCCGTTCTCAGCAAAGTTAATATTCTTGAGACCAACGGAGCGCATCCAAAGATTTTCGATATTGATTCCGTCGACGGTTTCGTATGTGGCCGGGTCACGCTTGATTGTGTAACCGGGTTCAGTCACACCGATAGTCAGTTTGTCGATGCTGAACGAACGGGCGGCCGATGCGGTTGCTGACATACGCGGTCCGGCAGTGACGACGCGCCAGAAGAACTTGCCACGACCGAGAAGCGACGGATTTACCACTGATGATGTAGTTCCGGCACCGGTCATGGTTGAATAGGTCTTTGTCTCGAATGTTTCAGACGGAGAGATCTCGAGGGTATAGGACTCAATGCCTTCCGCCGGAGTCCATTCAAAGGTAATGTTGTCTTCGATAGTGGTGCCATCGGCCGGTGAGAGAAGTTCAACGGCGGGAGCGGGGGTTAGAGCGGGCGAAACGAAAGAGCGGGTTTCGGAAACCGACGCCAGTTTGTTTGGTTCTGAAGCCGAGACTTTCCAGAAATAAGTGGTCGACGGCTTGAAACCGTCAAGATCGATAGTCAGAGAATTTGTGGTTGATTTGAAAACCTGGCGGTCATGACTGAAAGAGTCATCGGTGGCAAACGTAATTTCGTATTTCCCGTCGGGAACCGCGGTCCATGTAAATTCCTGAGACCAGGCGGCAGTAGCACCGTTTTCGGGCGATGAAAGCGATACGGGTTCGCTTGTACCTTCGGGATAGTTGATCACCGCAGGAGCGTATTCATAACCGAGCCCGTCGTATGCACATACCGCATACCAGTAATCCGAGCGATGATCGGTCGGTAATTCGAATTTGGAGTCGTAGCAGACTTTTTCCATATATTCAATTGCCAGACCGTCGCCCTCGGGATCGCTTGCGGTGTCATAGCTGACGCTGGTCGGCACGGCATAAACGGTATATCGCATGATCGAGCGCGGAGCATCGATCTTGTCCCAGCTGAGAGTCTTTCCGTCGAACTTGAGATTCTTGGGAGCTTCGAACCAGACACGTTCTTTCCAGGGTATGACGGGAATCAGGGATTTGTTTTGATAAACATTTTTTACCAAGTGATCGTCAAGACCTGAACAAGTCGGTCCGAAGAAGTATTTTGAGCTGAAATAAATCGAACCTGTGCTTTTCAGTTTGGTGTCTTGCGAATACTTGCGGTTCAGTTCTACCTGGGTTGCAACTTCTTTCCAGTTGGCGACTGTGTTAGCCCCACTGAGGAACGAAACCGAATGGCTCGAATAGAAGTGGCGCCCGAATTTGTCGGCAACGTATGTCCACCAGTCACACAAAGGTTCATAGGGAGCTGTCGCATGAGAAGTGGTCCAGTAAATCTGAGGGGAGATAAAGTCGATTGAACCTTCAGCGAGCCATGCCAGAGGATCGGAATAGATGGTATTATATTGCCAGTCAGATGCTTTTACGGGAACGGGATCGACTCCGAATTTCGAAGCCGATTTCCCGGCGACACCGGCCGGGCTGATACCGAATCTCATATCGGGATGATTCTTTTCGATCATCGCCTTGAATTCGCGTACAAACAGATTGATGTTTTCGCGACGCCAATCGCCGATAGAAAGAGTCGTTCCGCTTTTTTTGTAATCATCCCAGTCACCGGCTTCGCTGTTTTCCGGGATGTTATTCGGATAGAAATAGTCATCGAACAGAACGCCGTCCAGGGGATACTTGTCTACGATTTCTTCACACACCTTAAGGATATGTTCGCGGACTTCGGGAAGCGCCGGATTCAGGACATAATAGCT
>CAYVXC010000013.1:0-6688 GCA_964454925.1 uncultured Bacteroides sp. | reverse complement strand
GTCTGAGCGCGGACCTGGAAACAGATTCCATTCAGGTTCATTTTCTCAAAGCCGTTGAGATAATTGAGCAGATCGGCTTTCTGAGCTTCGATCTTTGACGCGGAGTTCCCTTTGGTTCTTGGCCAGTCAATGTTGACATGAGTCGTGAACCACGTCGAACGAAATTCTCGTTTAGGCGCCCGGGCGTTCATATCAACCGCTGACATCAGCATGATCGCGGCAAAGCCCGAAGCCAATATAAGTTTGGATTTCATTGATAGGAGGTATTGGATTGGTTAAATTAATAGACAGTATTATTTATTCGATTTCTCAAGCAGCTCTTTCAGCACCGGATAAAGATTGTTCGCAAAATCGGTGAAACCAAGGTCTGTCAGATGGTAGTTGTCAACAGTTCCTTCTCTGTTAGACAAGATTCGTTCGCCTTCGAAGTAATATACATTCGGGTCTTTGTCGGAAATCTGTTTGTACAACCGCTTGAGAGTGGCATTCTTTTCGCTGATAGTCTCATTTGTCTCTGTGTTCCATTTCATGATGGGGAACAGACAACTCTCGACAAAAAGAATAGGAGTCTCGGGGTGTTTTTCCCGAACTATCTGATAAAATGGAATCAGCCTTTCCTCAAGTTCTTCCTTTTTGCAGTTGGGCAGGGGGTCGAGAACAATGACAGAAGCGTCATTATCTGCTATCAGGTAAGCAATTTCGGGGTCAAGTTTTGCATTTCCGCTGAATCCGAGGTTAATGAAATCGCGGTTTAACATGCGCTGAAGAATCGACGTATGAACCATTCCCGGACGGCTTGCACATCCACCCTGGACCACACTGGTCCCGTAGACAACGACGGGCATCTCTTTTACCGGGGAATTCAGCACCGGAGGAAGAACGGTGGCGAGGCTGTCCGTACCGATAAAGATTGAGTCAACACCGTCGTAAAGAGGCAGGTAAAGCATATACTCACGCATTTTACGGGGCATGTCTGTCACGACCATGGTCTTGGTCCTTTTCTCGTGGAGGAGGGGACGGGCGGAACTGACGGTTTTCCATCGGCCGTCGTCATCGAGCGTGTACAGATCGAGTCCACGGATGCCGGCGGGAGTCATGTGGTTCATGTTGAACTTATTCAGTGCATCCCACTGCATTCCGATCGCAGTAGCATCCGAACGGAATCTGATCGAGAGTCCGGCTGAATTCTTTCCCAACGCCCATAGATCAGGACGGATCGCTGATTCGAGAGAATCAGGCAGACGGGAATACTCTTTACTTGCATCGGGGACTAAAGTTCCCAATACGGGGAGTCCCGAAGCATCGTGCCATTTAAGTTCGTCGGTTTTTATCGCATTTGCAGATAGGGTAGCCACTGAAATGGCCATCATGGTCAGAAAAAAGTTCTTCATTATGGATTGGATTTTTAATGTCATACAAAGGTACAAAAAAAGTGTGAGTCAGCAATCACACAGTCAACCTTTCAGCTCCGGAAGCGTTTAAAATTTATATCCACGTTATGCTTTTAGTTCTCTATGGTTTCAACAAATGAAATTCAACAATATTCAGACGTACGTTGCGAAGTGGCTGATCACGAGGCTAAGCGTTTGAAATATAAGCACTACTGCCGGTTTTTAGGTCACTATGCTGCCTACATGCTGGGGTGTGGAGCGACGTGTATTCGCATTAATAAGAATATCAGACGTATAGCCGCTACTATCGGGATGGATGCACATATAATCACGCTGCCCCACAATATCATCGTCAATCTCTCGGATGGGAGTGATGACCATACCTATCACTATTCATGTCCGATAGCCAAAGTCCCGATCAGTTACTATATCAATACCGAACTATCAAAATTATCATGGGCGTTGGCTGACGGAAAAGTTACCTTTTCTCAGGCCGAGAAACAAATGGACGTAATTGTGAATCATCCGAGAATGAGTGTCTGGAAAGTACTTGTTCTGGTGGTCATCGCTAATGCTTCTTTCTGTCGTCTCTTTGGTGGCGACCTCATGGGAATGGTCATTGTGGCGCTTGCCACGGCGGTCGGTTATTCGGTTAAAAACCTTCTGTTTAAAGCCCATACCGACGATAAAATTGTTTGGTTTGCTTCTGCAACGGCTGCTGCCGTGGTTGCTGCCATGTTGAGTTTCGGACAAATGTTGACCGGAACGCCTGACATAGCATTGGCGACTTCGGTTCTGTTCCTGATTCCCGGAATTCCGTTTATCGATAGTGTCAGCGATATGATTGACGGCCATTATCTTTGTGCATTCAGTCGCTTTATGAACGCGACAATCTTGACAGCGTGTATCGCGACGGGTCTTATGATTGGCTTTCTATTACTTAACATTAAAGTCTTGTAGGGGAGGTTCAATATGGATGCACTGTTTCTATCAGTAATCGAAGATGCTTTTTTTGCGGCGCTCGCTGCGGTTGGTTTTGCGGCTATCAGTAATCCTCCCCGTTCGGCATTCATCTGGTTTGCTCTTATTGCCGGTGCCGGTCATGCTACGCGGTGGATAATGGTCCATTGTTTTGGATTGAATCTAGTTTGGGCGAGTCTGGCCGGAGCCTTCCTTATCGGTCTTATGGCAGTTATTATCGCTCCGAGGGCCAAAGTCCCGCCGGAAACATTCTCATTCCCGTCCCTGTTGCCCATGATTCCCGGTGTCTATGGGTATAAGTGTATTCAGGCAATAGTAATGTTGGTAGTCACGAAAGAGGAACACGCTTTCGACCATTACTGCTATCTGGCTATATCTAACGGTGTAACGTTCGTTTTCGTAATCCTCGCGATGGTAGTCGGACAGATGATTCCGATTCTGGCTTTCAAACATGTTTCATTCAGCTCAACCAGACATGCGGTTCTTCCCGGGTTTCATCATCACAGAAAGAGAACTGCCGGTTGTCCGAAAAAGTGAATATCCCCTGAGTTGGGTATACCAGTTTCCGAAAAAAGTAGTAATTTTGATGTCATAATTCGGACTTCCAGGCAGGTCCGGACTGATGTCTATGAATAAGAATTTAAAATACAGTTTTCTAACGTTCTTTTCGACGATATTTCTTCTTGTGGCCGTGGCTTGTGACCGTGGGGCAAACAGCGTTGACGCTCTGACAGAAACAATAAAGGCCTATGGCCGGAACGTTTCAACGGCACGTTCCCAGGAAGATTTACTTGCACTTTCGGCACAACATACGGAGACGTTGGAAAGATTTGTTGATGACGATACATGCCTTTCTGAATCTGACCGGGATTCGCTGGTGACAGTTCTATCCGAGACTGTCGGTCTTGTCTATAACCGGCTTTCGGAGTTGTCAGACATTTCGGCAGATGACCGGTCGGACGATATTGAGAAAGCGCTGACAGTGAGAAGTAAGGCGCTTGTAGACGGATGTGCAACCGTCGGCGATCTTGCTCGTAGACTGACGGTAGAAAATGACACTGAGTTTCCAATAAAACATATTAACAGAGACGAAAAGTGAGGTTATCTGATTTAAAAACCGGCGAAACCGGTGTGATAGTCAAAATTCTGGGTCATGGCTCGTTTAGAAAACGGGTCATGGAGATGGGTTTTGTGAAGGGGCGGCCGGTAACGACGGTTTTATACGCTCCATTGCTCGACCCGATCAAATATTCCATTATGGGATATGAAATTTCGCTGCGTCGATCGGAAGCCCACCTCATCGAAGTTGTCCGTATTGAGGACAGCGATATTCCCGTCTTGAAGTCATCGGGAACGATGGCCGAAACGACCTCATTTCTCGAAGGTTTTACCAGTGATGCGCGAAAGAATATAAACGTCGTTCTTATCGGCAATCCCAACTGTGGAAAGACCTCGTTGTTCAATATTGCTTCGGGTTCGCGCGAACATGTCGGAAATTATAGCGGTGTAACCGTCGATGCAAAATCGGCCAGTTTCGATTATAACGGCTATCGATTTAACATTGTCGACCTTCCGGGGACCTATTCTCTGGCATCCCATTCGCCCGAAGAACTGTATGTCAGGAAATATCTTCGCGAAGAAACGCCCGATGTTATTGTCAATGTCGTCGATGCGTCCAATCTCGAAAGAAACCTATACTTGACAACCGAGTTGATTGACACGGATCTCAGGATGGTTATCGCGCTCAATATGTATGACGAGATTGAACGCGAGGGAACCAAACTCGACTACGAATTGCTTGGCGAGATGATCGGTGTGCCGATTGTTCCGACGGTGTCAAAGACCGGTGAGGGAATCCATAGGTTGTTTGATACGATTATAGGCGTTTTTGAGGGCCGTGACAAGTCGGTCAGACATGTCCATGTGAATCTTGGACAGGAGATGGAGACGGCTGTTCAAGCTCTTAGGACCTTGTTGAAAAACGATCGCGATCTTCAACATCGTTTTTCGGACCGATATGTAGCCATCAAGCTGCTTGAAGGAGACTCCGAAACAGAACGCATCATAGGTCAGACCGAACTTGGGGCCGACATCCTGTCTCTGCGCGATAAACTCGTGACCTCAATAGGCCGCACAATGGATGAGGATGTCACATCGATAATCGCATCCGAAAAATATGGATTCATTGCCGGGGCGCTTGCCGAAACTCTTGAAAGAAACGATGCTCAGAAAAACTGGCGGACAAGCTTCATCGATTCGGTGGTAACCAGTAAACTTTTCGGTTTTCCGCTGTTCTTCATGATAATGTTTGTGACCTTCTGGCTGACCTTTGCGCTCGGACAATATCCGATGGACTGGATGCAGACTGGCGTGGACTGGTTGAGCGAGGCAATAAATAATAACTTTCCCGAGGGTATCCTTAAGGATCTTATTGCCGATGGCGTGATTGGTGGAGTAGGGGGCGTGATAGTTTTCCTTCCAAATATATTGATTCTGTATTGCTGTCTCTCACTGATGGAGGACTCAGGCTATATGGCTCGTGCCGCCTTCATTATGGATAAGCTCATGCATAGAATCGGCCTCCACGGAAAGTCTTTCATCCCCCTGGTTATGGGCTTTGGTTGTAACGTTCCCGCAATCATGGCCACTCGCACTATAGAAAGCCGTTCGAGTCGAATAATTACCATCCTGATTAATCCATTCATGTCTTGTTCGGCACGTCTGCCGCTCTATGTGCTTCTGATCGGAACGTTCTTTCAGGCCCATGCAGCCCTTGTCTTTATGGGGCTTTATGTCACCGGAATTTTTGTTGCCGTCATTACCGCCAAGCTGTTGAGGCGTTTTTATTTCAAGAAGGACGAAACTCCGTTTGTGATGGAACTTCCGCCATACCGCGTTCCGACCCTGACCGCGATTGTGCGTCATACCTGGTTTAAGGGTGAGCAATATCTCAAAAAAATGGGCGGGATTATTTTGGTTGCCTCCGTTGTCGTCTGGGCGTTGAATTACTTCCCCCATCATGAGACGGATCCCGACCATATAACGACCGAAACAAACAAAATCGATATTCACAATGATTCTTTCCTTGAAATGGCGGGAAAAGCGGTTCAACCTGTCATGGATCCGCTTGGTTTCCACTGGCGTGCCTCGGTCGCAGCTCTTGCCGGTGTGCCGGCAAAAGAGATTGTTGTTTCGACCTTAGGAGTTCTTTATACCAATGACGAGGCGATTTCCGACAAGAGTCTTAGCGCCCGTCTGACGAAGCCCGATTCAGTCAGCGGAAAACCCGATTTCACACCGGCGGCCGCCATGGCCTTCATGGTTTTCATTCTGCTTTATTGTCCGTGCATGGCTACTGTCACCGCGATTATTCGAGAAACGGGTGATTGGCGATATGGAGCTTTCTCAATTATTTACAATACACTGGTCGCCTGGGTGGTCGCATTCATTGTCTATCAGGTAGGTATCAGCCTTTAGGTTTGCCTGCAAATGTTAATCGGGTTGTTAAAACCCTTAAAATTCATTTGTTTTCTGAACTTGAAGGCTGGGTAAGTGTTTATTAGATAAAGGACGGAAAAGAAGATTTATCTTCTCGTCCGGTATTATAAGTATAACTGATAAACACATTTAATATTATGCACTACACTCAACCTGCCTTACCTTACGCCGAGAATGCTCTCGAACCCGCGATCAGCGCCGAAACTGTCAGCTATCACTATGGCAAGCATGAAAAAGCCTATATCGACAATCTGAATCGTCTGATAAAGGGTACGGAATATGAAGATATGGATCTTGAAGAAGTCATTAAAGTTGCGAAAGGTCCGCTTTTCAATAATGCAAGTCAGGCGTGGAATCATATTTTTTATTTCTTTACGTTCAGTCCCGACGGTGGCGGTGAGCCACACGGTAAACTTCGCGAAGCAATCGATCGTGATTTCGGATCGTTCGAAGATTTCAAGAAAGCTTTTGTAGACGCCGGTGTCGGCCTGTTCGGTTCCGGTTGGGTGTGGCTCTCACGCGACAACGATGGACGCCTGTTCATTACCCAGGGTCCTAACGCGGGTACGCCCCTGACTGAAGGTCTCGTTCCTCTGTTGACTTTTGACGTTTGGGAACATGCCTACTATCTCGATTACCAGAATCTCCGCCAGAAGGCCCTTGAAGCACTCTGGGACATCGTAGACTGGAAAGTTGTCGAAGAAAGATATTAAATCCAATATAACTTATTTTCCAAAACAAGACTGATAGCACTAACTTTAAGCATAATGTGATGAATGGAAAGGGAGGAACTCGTGAGAGCTCCTCTTTTTCTCATT
>CAYVXC010000012.1:23367-24808 GCA_964454925.1 uncultured Bacteroides sp. | reverse complement strand
ATAGACAGCCTCGACGGTATAACTCATTTCTTTATCCATCGGCTGACCCTTGAGTGCGACTATATCGAGGAAACCATCGACACCATGACCGAGAAAAAAGAGGAAGTCGAGACCGAGGTCAAGCTCTTTCAGAACGCCCTCGACTTCTCGTCGACCCATCTGAGAGACTGTATGCTCCCCCGAAATGAAATCGTAGCTGTCAACATCGACACCACCGACCGCGACACTCTCAGTTCACTGTTCACCGAAACCGGTCGCTCGAAAATCATCGTCTACCGCGACGACATCGACAATATCCTCGGCTATATCCACGTCAGCGAGCTGTTCCACCCCGACACCGACTGGAAAGAACATGTCCATCCTGTCATCTACGCCCCTGAAACCCTGTTGGCAAAAAAAATGATGCGACGACTCCTGACCGAAAAACGCTCGATCGCCATTGTGGTCGACGAATTCGGCGGCACAGCCGGACTCGTAACCCTCGAGGACCTCGTCGAGGAAATCTTCGGCGATATCCGCGACGAACACGACACTGACAACACACTCGTCAAACCCGTCGCACCGGGCATTTACGAAATATCCGGGCGTTGTGAAATCACCGACCTGAACGAAAACTTCGGATTCGACATACCCGAGGAAGACGACTACCAGACTCTGGCCGGATACATCCTCCATTCGACCGGAACAATCCCCGACCGTGGTGAAACCGTCATGCTCGGCGATCTACGGATCGACATCCTTAAAAAATCAGCAAACCGACTCGAACTGCTTCGTGTCACAAAACCAATCGAAAATAAAAACGACAACGAAAATGTCTGACACAAACATACACCCGGTTTCGGTCCCCGAATTGATGAACCGGATTATTGCCGCCGAAAGTGCGGCCATCGCGGCCATACCCGTTTCCGATGCCTACACACGGGCCGTCAGCCTCATCGTTGAGCACGTCCATCGCCGCCGTGGCAAACTCGTCACCTCCGGCATGGGCAAAGCCGGTCAGATCGCCCTCAACATCGCCACCACGTTTTCTTCAACCGGAACTCCCGCGGTAAATCTCCACCCCGGCGAGGCCCAGCATGGTGACCTCGGCGTTCTCCAGCCCGACGATGTCATGCTGCTCATCTCCAATTCGGGAAAAACCCGCGAAATCGTCGATCTCGTCTGTCTCGCTCACGGCCTCTACCCCGATGTCCCGGTCATCGTCATCACCGGCAACCCCGACAGCCCCCTGGCCCACACCGCCGACGTCACCCTTCTAACAGGTGGCGCACCCGAGGTCTGTCCCCTTGGCCTGACCCCGACAACATCGACCACCGTCATGACAGTCATCGGCGACGTTCTCGTCGTGGCCACCATGGAAGCCATCGGATTCACCCGCGAGCAATACGCCCTGCGCCACCACGGAGGCTACCTCGGCCAGGCCGCCCGCCAAAAATCCCCC
>CAYVXC010000012.1:20871-23267 GCA_964454925.1 uncultured Bacteroides sp. | reverse complement strand
CCCTGGCCGTCGCCTGCTCTCTCAGCGCTTCCGCCACCGCCAAATGGACTCTCCAGAACCGTGAATACAACGTCGACACCGTTTTCCATGCCAAAATCGGTCCCGGCACGACTCAGACATCTCTCGCCCTCACCGGCGCTCAGCGTCTGAACATTTTCTATACCACCACCGACCTGACCAATCCCTACGTCGACATCCGCGTCGCCGAAGCCGGCTCTCGTCTCACCGGAGGCGCAAAGCTCTCAACCATGTCCGACGCCAACACAAATCTATCTACCGGTCTTGAATATTTCGCCGGCGTCAACGCCGACTTCTTCGGCAACAACCAGCCGATCGGCTCGACCGTGGTCACCGGCGAGGTTTACAAAGCCGTTGCCTCCGACTGGATTTCGTTTTACATGAACGATAAAAAAGTCCCCGGAATCGAACTCATCCGGTTCAAAGGGACGTGTACCGGCCCGACAGCCTCTCACGCTGTCTCGTCAATCAACAATCCCCGCTACGAAAACAACCTCGTGATCTACAACAGCCACTACGCCGCCACTACCGGCACCAACCAGTGGGGAACCGAAGTCAAAATTGTCCCCGTTGAAGGAACCCTCGGCTATAACGGAACCGTCATATGTAAAGTCAGTGGCAACCCTGTCTACGGAGCCGGTTCAGCAACCATACCCTCCGACGGATATATCCTGTCGGGCAACGGAACAGCCTCGGCCTTCGTTCAGACTCTTAAGGACGGTGACACCATCACTCTCGACCTCAATGCCGCCCCTGCCACCGGCGGAACCATCACCCAGATGGCCGGCGGTCAGCCTATCATCCTTCAGAACGGTGAAACCCTCAATACCCAGAACGCTCTCGACCACTTGACCGCTCTCAATCCCCGCACAGCCGTCGGTTACAACGCCGACCGGACCAAACTCGTCCTCCTCGTTGTCGACGGCCGCGGAACCTCGGTCGGTGTCGTTTCCAAAGTCCTCGCCGATATCATGCGCGAAGTCGGCTGCTCCGATGCCATGAACTTCGACGGGGGCGGTTCATCCGAACTCTATACCCGCGCCTTCGGCGTCCGCAACCGTCCGTCCGACGGCTCCGAACGTACCGTCGTCAACTCGGTCTGGGCCGTCTCTACTGCTCCTGCCGACGAAACTATCGGCGAAATCGCCTTTTCTGCCAACGAAATCACGCTTCCCAAATACGGTTACTACGAACCGGCTTTCTATGGTTATAATAAATATGGTGTCCTGAAGACAACCGAACTCCGCGGTGTCCGGCTCTCGTGTCCTCCCGAACTCGGCGAAATCGTCAACGACGGCACGACTCTCTACGTTAGCGGTTCGGGAACCCACACCCTCACCGCAACCTACGACAACGGCGTGACATCCGAAATCCTTGTTACCGTTGGCTCTGCTCAGCCTCTCATGCGTCTTGACAGCGTGCTCGTCGATCCCCACCACCCCTACAAGACCGAAGTCGTCGCTATGGTCAACGATGCTCCAATGTCCATCGACAATCAGGCCATGACCTGGACTTCTGACAACCCCGAAATCGCTGCCGTTGACAATCAGGGCGTCATCTCGGCCGTCTCCGAAGGCCACACCACGATCCGCGCCACTGTCGACAGCTTCAATGGCTCCCTGCCTGTTAATGTCCAGATTCCCGGCTCACGCTATGTCTCCATCGTTCCCGACCCCGACCCCGCCGACTGGACTATCTCAAAAACCGCTCTCCGCGACGCCTCGCTTGCACTCATCGACGGTGTCAAGGACGGTCTTGCCGCTACCTACACCGTTTCTTCTACCCGTGGCACTAAACTGACCCTCAAACGGTCAACCGACCTCCGCGGACTCCCCGACTCTGTACGCGTCGTCATCAACCCCGGCGATGCCACTGTCTCTAAAATCGAATTCAACCTCGGTGCTAAAGGCGAACGGCCCGTCGCCTACTCCTATGCCAACGCTCTTCCCAAAAACACTGAGACAACCATCCTCGTCCCCGTTTCTGCTTTCTGCGATGCCGCCGACTTCAAGTCCTACCCGATTGAACTGACCTCGTTGGCATTCTACCTCGGTGACGCCTCCGGCTCGACCCACACAATCGAAATCCGCGCTCTTCAGTCGGTTCACTCCGGCTACTCCGATGAGACTTCCGTTGTCGACATCCTCGCCCCCGAAACCGGTAAAAACATCTCCACAAAAGCCCTCTCACTCGGCCGCGGTGACATCCTCACCCTCCCTGAAACAACCGCTTCGTGGACCCTCTACAATCTGAACGGAGCCGTCATTGCCGCCGGCACCACCCCCGCCGTCGACACCGCCCCTCTCACCCCCGGCCACTACCTCCTGACCACCGGCGCCTCCACCCTCCGCCTGGTCATCCGCCCGTGACCGGCGCCC
>CAYVXC010000012.1:10645-20771 GCA_964454925.1 uncultured Bacteroides sp. | reverse complement strand
AAAAAGCCGCCTTCGCGCGGCTTTTTTTTATTCCTGAGAGTTTTCGGGCACAAATCCTCCTCTCCGGCTTTCTAACTTTGCCACGAAAAACAAAGCTGCTATGAAAGTCAAAACCATCATCATCCACTGCACCGCTACCCCCGAAGGCCGTGACGTCACAGCTGCCGACGTCGATCGCTGGCACCGTGCCCGGGGCTTCCGTTCCATCGGTTACCACTATCTCATCCGTCTGGATGGAACCGTCGAACAAGGACGTCCCGAATCAGAAATCGGGGCCCATACCCTTGGCCAAAATGCCTCCTCTATCGGCGTTTGCTATGTCGGTGGCCTCGCACGCGACGGTGTCACACCGCGCGACACACGCACCCCCGCCCAACGCCGTGCCCTCGAACAGCTTCTGCGCGATCTTCTGAAACGCTATCCCGGCGCTCAAATTCGCGGCCATCGCGACTTTGCCGCAAAAGCCTGTCCTTCATTCGATGCCACCGCCGAATTCCGCTCCCTCCTGCCCATTCTCCTCTGCTTCTTCATCGCCCTTACGGCGCTCACCTCGTGCCGTTCATCATCCAAGACTGTCATTCAGACCGCCGACTCCGCCTACGTCACCAACTCCCGGCTCATCGATTCCCGGCTCAATCTAACTTCGTTTAGCCTTGATTCACTCAAAATCCTCATCGATCAACCCCGGGTTGAAATCCACCGTCCCGACTCCGTCCGGATCGTCGTCTCCTCCGCCTCAGCAACTCTGGGACGAAACAAAATCATCCGCACCATCCTCCATGACACACTCCACATCCGCGACACCATCGCCGTGACCACCACCGCCCGGTCAGCCACCTCCACCACTCCAACAGCTTCCCGCTTCCCCTATCTCGCCACCCTCCTTCTCATCCTCGCCACCCTGCTCGTCATCCGGCCCGTGATGCGAACGAAGTGAGCCCCGGCGACCCCGACCGTGATGCGAACGAAGTGAGCATTAAAATTCCCAAAATTCCCAAAACTCTTAGCCCTCTTACCACCATGAACCTCCCACGCACAATCATTTCAACCATCGGCTCCATGATCGCCGGAGCGATCGTTACCATCTCTCCGATGCTCTTCATCCTCTGGATCCTGGTCATCATTGACTTCATAACCGCCCGCCGGCTCGGCCGACGCCTTGTCCGCGCCGGCACAATCACTCCCGACCGCGCACGACTCTCCAGCCAACGACTCGGACGACTCGTCGGAACACTAACCCGCACATTTGTCACATTACTTCTCTCTGCAATGGCCGATACCGCCATCTTCTCATGCCACGGCTACGCCACACTCCCCTTTGTCGCAACCTTCCTCGTCCTCTGGCAGACAATCTCGATCCTCGAAAACGAAGCAGCCGCAAACCCGGCCTCCTGGGCCTCCCTCGCGCGCCGCATCCTCATCGACAAAACTCGCCGCCACCGACCGTGATGCGAACGAAGTGAGCATCCCCCTCTAAACTTTCCTACCTCTTCAACGTCCCCTGAGTACCCGTTGCGTTCTGGAAACCGCCCATTCCTCCGAAAGGATTGCTGCTGTTACCCGTCCCGCGGTGATCATGACGGCGGTCGATCGGGTTACCCCATTCGTCAACCTCCTGGTCCTCCTCGCTCTCGTTGGGAGCGCGCTCACCCTTCTTCAGCTTCGGTCGGTTCTTAAGAATATCCCACGGCTTCTGTCTATCAATAGCCGCTTCATAGAAAGGCCATGTCAATTCGACGTCCCAGTTTGCGCGGGCGTCGATTTTTTTCGGGAAATAGGCCACCTCTTCAGGCTGACGGTTCTCGCTGATCGAACCCGTTGTCCACTCTCCGTCGCCGTTCCAATCAAGAAACAGACGCGCATAATACTTTCCGGGCGAAAGATACTTAAATTCAGCCTTCCCCGACTGATCCACCGGCTGAACACGGACCACCTTGTCGCTGCCGTCAAGCAGTTCGACAATCGCTGAAGTATCAGCCGGCTCTATCGTAAAAATCACACGCGAATACTGATCGGGAGTTTTGACGGAAAACTCGTGAGACAGCTTTTTTATCGGATTTCCGAAATAGTCCTTGAAAGCCGCCGAGTCAATTTCAAGCATATACTTCTCACCCGGCTTGCGATCAAACTCTATCGTTCTCAGGAGACTCCGGCCCGGCCGGGGTGCTGTCAGTTCAAAATCAACGGGCGTCCAGACCGTGTCGACCATCATTTTCAGCCTGATACCCGCCGAATCAACCTCTGTCAGCGGAATCCCGCTCGCGATCATCAGCGGCTGATATATCTCGTGACTCGACGAAGTCAGAACCTTCAGCGATGGATATGCAATCGGTTCCGGAACCGTGTCCGTTCCTTCTTCACGAGCCTTGCGCCTTTTCAGTTCGTCCTTGGTCGGACGGATATTGAATCTTAGCGTATCTGTCCTCAGATACTGGTTCTCAAGTGAATCAAGCGACGGATACGTCACCGCCAGACTGAGAGTGTCGCTCTCTACTATCCGCTGGTCACGAATCCACCACGTCACTGTGTCGTTGGTTGCCGAATAATCGGCTATTGTCACCGAATCCCATTCGATTCCCGTCAGCGACTCGGGTTTGACAATCCGCGCGGTCGGTCTATAGTCCGACGGGGCGCCGAGGATAATTCCTGCCGTCCCGCGGGTCGGTCGTGAATAATCCTTGAGATACTGAGGCTTGTAATCCTCGTTAAACCATGTAAGCAGAACATCGTCGGGATAAAACGCGCGTCCTGCGCGTGTCACGATCGAGTCGCGGTCGCTGCTGTCAATCAGCGTATCGTTCACCTCGATTGCTTCAACCCTCGGTGACACTACGCTACCTAAAAATGCTACATCCTCCGAACGGTCCCACTTGTTGTCGCGGTTAACATCGTTAAGCGCATACACGTGATATTCACCCGGTTTAAGCCCGCGGACCGTGAACCATCCGTTCTGATTCGTTCGTGCCACGCGGTCAAACGGACGGCTCACTAAAGCCGTGTCGCTCAAGTCTGAGTGAATACCGACAAGCATTCCCTGGGCCGGTTCGAGTGTCCGCGCCTCAAGCACCACGCCCGAAACTCTCAGCGAGTCAATCGTCGGACCGGTCGAGAACTCAAGCGCGAACCCGTCGAGGACATTACCCTCATTCAGGTCCTTGATCGCGTCGCCAAAATCAATCGTGTAGGTTGTATTCGGAATCAGCGTATCCCTCAGATCGACCGTGACACGGCGTCCGAGCGATCTGACAGTCGGCGGTGTCGTCTGTGCCGGCGACATGATAACCTTGTTAAACGCATCGTCGAGCTGAATATTTTCGTCAAAAAAAGCCTCAAACCGCGTCCGTTCTACATTCGTGGCACCCGGCATCGGATTCGATCTGACGAACACCGGCGGTTTCTCGTCGCGTGCGCCACCTTCGGGACGTCCGATTGATGCACACCCCACGAGCACCATCAGTGCCACCGACCACAGTACCCATACCGTGCTCCGAACGAAGTGAGGAGATTTTTTTTTGACTTCAGACTTCATTACTCTGATTTCTTACTTTTCTTCCATCCGCGCGAACGCATGATAGGTCCTTCCGACGGCGGAAGTTTCGGACCGCTCGCCGTGATGGACTTCAGGGCATTCGGATTCCGGCGCATTGCCAGCGGATTTTCACTTTCTACCGCTTCCGGCCGTTCAAAACCGGGTTTTCTGTCAAAGGGCTTACGTTCGAAAGGCTTTTTCTCAAACAGCTTTTTGTCGAAAGACTTCTTCTCGAACGGTTTGCGTTCCGACGGCTTACCGCCTTTACGCGACGCGCCCTTACGCTCGGGCTTGTTGAACTGAGGCCGCGGCTCGTCCTTCAGTTTGCCCCCCGAAGCTCTGAAATCGCGCTTGTTGCCCGCAAAAATGATATATTCGCGAAGTTCACAATCAAGCGAGCCATTCATCAGCGACAGTTTCACGCTCGGAGCCAGTCCGATTTTATGGAAATATTCCTCGCGATAACCGATAATCCATGCCTCCCAGCCGACAAACACGTTTTTAAGACGTTCACCGATCAGCTGATAAAGAGCATCCATATCGGGTGCGCTTATACGTTCGCCGTATGGCGGATTCATCACCAGCTTGCCTTCCGGAGCCGGTGCAACCGTCCACGCCGACAGGGGTTTCACTTCCACATCGACATATTTGCTTACCCCGGCAGCTTTCAGATTCTTTTTTGTCACCTCGACGGCCGACGGCAGAATGTCGCCGCCTTTAATCTCGCACGGCGGAGTCCGTTCGGCGGAATCGTCGTTCCAGAGCCTTTCAAAAAGTTCTTCGTCAAAGTCAGGCCAGTTCTTGAATGCATAGTTCGTCCTGAAAACGCCCGGATTGATGCGGGCCGCTATCAGCGCCGCCTCCACAAGAAATGTTCCCGAACCACACATCGGGTCCACCAGCGGAGTCGAGCCGTCATAGCCGCTGATCAACAGGATTCCGGCCGCCAGCACTTCGCTTATCGGGGCTTCTGTGGTCGCCTTGCGCCAGCCGCGGTGGTGAAGCGACTCGCCCGACGAATCGAGCGAAAGGGTCACTCGGTCGCCGTGAACATGAACGTTGATCATCACCTTCGCGTCACCTAACCTCACACTCGGACGGCTGCTGTAACGATCGGTGAACCAGTCGGCTATCGCGTCTTTCACCCTATATGTCACAAAACGGGAGTTCGTGAAGACATCTGAATTCATAACCGTGTCGAGCGAAAACGTCGACTCCGGAGTCATCAGCTGACCCCAGTCATATTCTTTCACCCGGTCATAAAGTTCGTCGGTATTTTTGGCGCTGAACGTGTAAAACGGTTTAAGTATCTTCAGGGCCGTCCTACACGACAAATTCGCGCGATATAACATTTCGAGATCACCCTCGAACGACACCATCCGGCGTCCGGGTTCAACGTTCTCTGCTCCGAGCCCGCGCAGCTCGTCGGCAAGCACTGCCTCAAGACCTTTCAAAGTCTTGGCAACCATCTTGAAATTAGTCTTTTCGCCCACTTTGTCCGGCGACGTCTCTTCCATTGTTTCAGGGTTATTCTCGTTTTCCATTATGTCAAATGCTATTTTATCTGCAAAAATACGCAAAAAACCCGACACTCCCAAATCTCTCAAAATTCCCAAAATTCCCGAATCTCCCAAATCTCCCAACCTACTTCCCCGTCATTATCTGAAGAATCATCCGGTCTGTCTGTGTCATCCCCTCGCGGCCAAGAGTCGTCAGGTTGGTGATCGTCCGGTCTACGTCCTCGTCAATGATACCTTCAAGCGGAGTCACCGACCGGTCCTCGATAGCCATCAGTGCCGAAAGTACAGCTGTTGAAACGCCGCTCGCAAGCTTAAGCGCACAACTTGGTTTAGCCCCGTCACAAATCATACCCGTCAGATTGGCGACCATATTCTTCACCGACGCAGCCACGCGGTCATAGTCGCCGCCCATCAGATAGGTCATCGCCGCCGTCGAACCCGTCGCCGCGACAACACATCCACACAGCGCCGACAGCCTTCCCAGCGTCTGTTTGATGTAGATGACGGTCAGATGGCTCAACACCAGCGCACGGATCAACTGCTCATCGGTCGCACCGACTTCTTCCGCAAACGCAACAACCGGCATCGTTGCCGCGATACCCTGGTTTCCGCTCCCTGAATTAGACATGACCGACACCGTTGCGCCGCCCATGCGCGCGTCACACGCCGCTGCCGTCCGCCCGAGAACTCGCGTAAACGGAGTGTCACCGAATATCGCCCGGTGAGTCGCGTGAAGAAGCGTATGTCCGACCTGATGGCCATAGCCTCCGTCAAGCGCCAGTTCCGAAGCGCGGCGGTTCAGCCGCTCGCTCTCCCTGATGAACGTCAGCTCTTCCAACGGTGAATCCATCGCGTAGTCCCATACGACTCTCAATGTCAGTTTCGGCTCCTCGCCTGCTATCTGCTGATTCGGGCCGGTCTGACGATTCTCTGCGCCATCCCTGACATCTCCGTCAGCCTCGAGGCGCACGAAGTGGTCATGACCGCCACTGATCACCGCACGCCCCCTGTGACCGTCTTCGAGCCCTGCTTCGACATCAATATAGAGAATATCGTCGGCATCGTCGGCAAGCTCGATACCGATCAGCCCGCGTTCGACTATCTCCTTTTGAGCGCGACCGACAACATCGGGCGTCACGACACCCAAAATTTCAAGTCCGCGACTCGAATCACCTATAACCGAGCCCAAACCGATAGCTATCGGCAATCCCGTCATTCCGGTCCCGGGAATCCCGACCCCCATCGCGTTTTTCACGATGTTTCCGCTCAGACGCGCCTTGACATAGCTCACCGGCACATCTTCCGATGGCGAAACACTACGCGCCAACTCCGTCGCACGTGCCGTTGCCAACGCCACCGCGACAGGCTCGGTACAGCCCACCGCCGGCACAACCTCGCGGTTAATAAGGTCCTTGATAGCCCGACGCTCTGCGCCGGTAAGTTTACACTCAGCCATAAACACAACTATTTAAATTTTTCTACAAAGTTACCACCACTCCCCCGACTTTCCAAATCCCCACCCGTTTTTCTTCCCTCCCCGCCCAACCGTGATGCGAACGAAGTGAGCATCCAACCCTCCCAAAATTCCCAACCCTCCCTCCCAACCAAAACCTACCGCCACCCGGCTCTCCGGGTGGCGGTAATACGAATATGAACGAGCGGATCTATTATTTCACTACAAGTTTAGCAGCTGAATTGCCGGTTTTAACAACATATACGCCCGATTGAGTTGGAGCGACAAAACTGTTACCAACAGTTTTCAATACCAGTTTCCCTGACATATTGAAGACATATATCGGGCCGTCAACACCGACCACTACAGTTTCACCGGCGACTACGGGATTACTTGAAAGTTTGAGCAGACTAATTACCTCTGTATCTACCTTAACTTCGTCTATACCGTTTGAAGCCTTCACACCGTCATACACAAAACTATATTCCGGAATTTCGATTTTATGTGTTGAGCCGTTGGTATTGTTTAAATAGAAGCGTATACCCGTGAGGGTCAACGGATACTCTCCTCGGTTCGCTTTATCAATAAAATCAGTGAATGGTACAACTAACTCTGATGTTTTTTCATTGGGGAACTCCACGCTATAGTTTTGGGTGGCCTTTCGTCCTGCCTGGTTGAGGTAAGCGATATAAACAGATTTTATGTTCGCCGTTCCGGGATTGACTACCAATTTGAGCGAATCAGGAATAGCATAACTGGTCGTTTGAGATTGAATTTCAACGTAAGGTGAGCGATTATTGCTGATTGTGAAGTCAATAGTGGCAACCCCTGACTGGGAGGGCGTAACGGTGACATCTTTAACACCTGACTTGGCATTACCGAATGTTGTACCGGCGGGGTAAACTTCTTTATAACGAGCAGTTGGAACCTCAACTTTCACATTAAGCAACATTTCTACTTCGCCGATTTTGCCGTGCACAACGGTTTCTCCTTCTGCAATCCCTGTAACGACACCGGCAGCATCAACGGTAGCTACCGAAGCGTTATCGCTGCTCCAATCAATGGTAGTATTATCGACGGGCACAAAGTCCTTGTCCACCTGCTTCGTCACTTCAATAACATAGGGATTAAACGGATCTACCAATACGTCGCTGAGCTTAAGTTCGGGGTCACCGACGTAAGGAACATAATCAACATTTTCAATATAAACACACGGGTAAGTTGTTTCCGCTGCTTTCACTTCAAAGGGTCCGCAGTATTCTGCTTCCGCAGGCTTATATCCTTCTGCATCGACTTCGATGGTGTACTTTCCGGGGTCGAGGTGGCGGAACACAAAGGCTCCGTTATACTCATCGTCAGTGGTGTATGTAGCCACTACTTTGCCCGATTCGTCCTTCAGCTTCACTACCGCATTATTGATAGGGAGATAAGCGTCAGGACTGGTGTTTGGGGCATTATAAAAAGTGTGGCTGAATTTTTCGTGGAGGTCACGGACAATTCCATAGAGTTCACCGGTTTTTTCTTTTTGGATACCGAAGTAGTCTGCTATACCGCGGGCATAAGCTATACCTTCGATTGCACAGACGTCCGGATTCATTGCGCGGTGACGAGCCGGTTGGTAAGTGTGGAAGTATCCTTCTGCAAGCATTCCGGGAACATTGTGACGAAGAACTGCGTAATAACCTTTGACGATGTTGCCGTTACCATAATCCACAATTACATGTTGGCCACCCCAGAAATCTATATCATAGTAGAGTCCGACGTTTGTCATAGAGTAGGTTGACCATTGGGAGTGAGTATTTGCGAAAGCATGTGGCCAGCAAATGCGGGCAAACTCTTCAGAACCGGGTACCAGAGCGGTTCGCTTTTCGCCACGGATGAAGAATCCGGGATAGTTCACCGACGTGCCTTCCGTGGCTGCATTTGAGTGGATTGAAATGAATAAGTCAAAGTTATTAAATTCTACTTCCGCTGCAATCTCATTGATATTTCGGCTTAATCCGGTTTTTACGTGGCTCATTACGATACCCTGGGACATGTCACGGGCCGCACCATAACGATATTTCTCATCAGCGTTGGTCTGCAGATTGTGGAGATCATGGTTGCAGTTGTAACCGACGAAATTTTCAGGAAACGGGTTGAGTGTGGGGTCAAACTTGAAGCCATAGTCCACCAACAGCTGAAACGTAGCCAAACTTTTCCAAAGATTAGTGTTGGTCTCAAAAAAAGCTGTTGTATCAAGGTAACTCACCGGGCCATGTTTAACTGTACCCATGTGACGGTCTCCTCCATCGAAGCCGCCATGACCGGGGTTGATATAGATACGCAGATCCTTTATATCCTTTGTATTATCCTGAGCCTGGAGCGTGGTTGCAAAACACATTAACGCCACTGCTCCTAATATATATTTCAGTTTCATAGGTCGTCGGGATTATTTAAGATTAATAATGTACATTTCGCCCGCGGGTGTTGTGAAAGCAACTTTGCCCGTTGCAGCAGTGGGGAATACGGCCACTACGTCTTCATTTGTAAGTGACACGCTTTCTGATCCGTCAGCAGCGAATGCTTTAATTTTAGAAGCAATGGTCTGACGACCGTCATCGAAGTCTTCCATGGCTACAACCACTTGGTCGTCGAGCCATTTCGGAGCACGTACCATGCCTAAAACTTGAACTTCCGAGCCATCGAGGTTACAGGTGAAAGCACCGGTACCGACTCCGAAGGCTACGATACGTTTCCCGTCAGGTGAAAGAGAGGGCCAGAGATAACTGTTGCACTGGTCTCCCAGTGGACTGATCGTGGTGGTTTCACCGTTGTTCGATACACAAAGACGACCATATTTGATCGACAAAACAGGCCGGGCGGTTCCTTGTGACGAAGAGCCCAGAGCGCGGGAACGCATTTTGCCGTTTTCAACAGCAAACGCGGTTTGCCCGGATGCGGCATAGCCTTCCAGTGAACGGCTATTCTCAACGATAGTCGAACTATGACCGTCCTTCACATTGTAGGCTTTGAGAGAAACCAAACGATGGTGGGTGGCATCATAAGTGCTTTCGCGGAAAAGAACGTTCTGACCGTCTGCACTAAACTCGAGCATCAGAGGTGACCCGGTTTTTGAAATTTCTGTAACTTCCTTGGTTGATAAGTCCAGGCGGGACAAACCTGAGGCAGAGAGCGGAGAAATCACCGCGTAAGAACCGTCCGGGCTTATGGCGGCCATACTCACCGTCATTCCGTCGGGTAGAGCAACTTTTTCTACCGAGGCGACCTCAGGCAGTGCGGCCTCAGCCACCGACATGCTGATCAGCATTAATGCTAAACTAAAAGTCTTTTTCATGGAGTAATAAATGATTGATATAGTTATTTTTTGATTAGTTCTATTCTTTCGTAACTTTCCCGCTACTATTCAAGGAAATCAATCCTCAGTCAAACATATAAATGTAGGGTGCATGACTCGTGCATCCGTCTTTCGCCAAACAAGTAGGGACACACGGCTCGTACGTCAGCCTTTCGTCAACACAAAGTTACAATTTTTTCTCGAATTGACTCTAAAAAATACCCGCTGAACTTCCCCGCCCAACCGTGATGCGAACGAAGTGAGCATCCAAACCTCCCAAACCTCCC
>CAYVXC010000012.1:3493-10545 GCA_964454925.1 uncultured Bacteroides sp. | reverse complement strand
ATCTATCGTTATCCTCAGGCCTTCTTAGCCTGGCGGCCCTGAACGAAGTTAGCAACCGGAGCGGCGATATAGATCGACGCACAAGTACCGATGATAACACCGAAGATCATTGCGAACACGAACGAGCGGATCGCATCGGTGCCGAGGAAGAAGATACAGAGAAGTACGAGCAAGGTCGAAACCGAAGTCATGATCGTACGACCGAGAGTTGCATTCAGTGATGTATTGACAACCTCGTTGAACGGTTTCTTCGGATACAGAGCAACGTTCTCACGGACACGGTCGAATACAACCACGGTGTCGTTGATCTGATAACCGATCACGGTCAGGATGGCGGCAATAAACGACTGGTCAATTTCCATTGCGAATGGGAATACGCCCCAGAAAATCGAGTAGAAACCGACAATCGAGAACGCGGTGAACGCTACGGCGGCAAGCGCACCCAGCGAGTAAGCCACGTTGCGGAATCGGATAAGGATGTAGAGGAACATGGCCAGGAGGGCGAGCGACACGGCGATATACGCGTCGGTCTTCATGTCGTCAGCCACGGTCGGGCCGACTTTCTGAGACGAAACGATACCGTGATTTTCGTCCGAGGCCTTGAACTGGTCGATGGTGATGCCGTCGAGATATTTACCGAGGGCGCCATACATCTTGCCTACAATTTCGTCTTCGACAACCTGAGCATCGGCGGGATCGTCAATCTTGTAGTTGGTCGAGATACGGACCTGATTCGAGCTTTCGATGGTGATGACCGAAACAGTCGAATTCGGAAACTCGGCCTGGAGAAGTTCGCGGACCTCGTCGTTATTCACCGGTTTCTCAAAGCGGACAACATAGTTGCGGCCACCCGAGAAGTCGATACCCTGATTGAGTTTCTTCGTCATCAGCGAGATGCAGAAACCGGCGATAAGAGCAACGATGATAACACTGGCCACGCGGCGCTGACCGAGGAAGTTGATCTTCGTGTTGGTGAACATCTTACGCGAAAGACCGGTCGAGAATGTCATGGTGTTCATGACTTTGGACTTGCCGATCCAGAAGAAGAACAGACGGCTCAGATAAACAGCGGTGAAGAACGAGCAGACGATACCGATGATAAGGGTTGTTGCGAAGCCCTGGATAGGACCGGTACCGAATTTCAGAAGGATAAGGCCGGTGATGATCGAAGTGAGGTTCGAGTCAAAGATGGCCGAGAAAGCGTTCGAGTAACCGTCGGCAAGCGCGGTGCGCGAGTTTTTGCCGGCGCGAAGCTCTTCTTTCGCACGTTCGAAGATAAGCACGTTCGCGTCAACCGCCATACCGAGCGAGAGCACGATACCGCAGATACCCGAAAGTGTCAGCACGGCCTGGAACGAAGCCAGAATACCGAGCGTGAAGAAAAGGTTGAATACCAGACAGAGGTTGGCGACCAGACCGGGGATGAGTCCGTAGAAAGCGATCATGAAGATCATCAGAAGCACGAGGGCTACTACGAACGAAAGCATACCGGCATCGATTGCCTGCTGACCGAGCGACGGACCGATAACCTGGTCACCGACGATGTCAAAACGGGCATTCATCTTACCGGCTTTCAGAACGTTTGCAAGGTCCTGAGCCTCGTCGACGGTAAAGTTACCGGTAATCGACGAGCGGCCGCCGGTGATAGCGTCGTTGACGTTGGGAGCTGAATAAACTTTGTCATCAAGAACGATGGCGACCGATTTGCCGATGTTTGCACGGGTCAGGTTCGCCCAGTCGCGGGCACCTTCCGAGTTCATCGTCATCGACACTTCCTGACCGCCGAAGCCTTTGCTGGCCATGTCGGCCGAGGCGTCCGTAACAACTTCACCGGTCATGGCCGCACCGCCGTCAGTGGTCTTCAGCGCGTAGGCCGCAAAACCGAGCTTGACTTCGTTGCCTTCCTTATCCTGAGTTACCTCGGGTTTCACACCCCAGCGGATAAGAAGATCCGAAGGAAGCATGTCTTTGGCCGCGGGAGTCGACAGAAGCGAGTCAATAGCCGCAACAGCTTTCGTCGTCTTCACATAACCGAGGATCGGACCCTGGCCATAGCCCGTCTGAACGAGGGCTATCAGATCGGCAACACCGGGCTGTCCCTGATTCTGGGCGGCGATGCGCTCAAGGATCGGGGTGATTTCGGGCGATGTGTAGGTGGTATAGAATTCGAGTTTGGCCTGGCTGGTAAGAAGGTCACGTGCACGTTCGTGATCTTTCACGCCCGGAAGTTCAACAAGAATCTGACCATCCTTGCCTTCGAGTACCTGAATGTTGGGCGATACGACACCGAACTGGTCGATACGCGAGCGGAGGGTCTGGGTGGCCGATGTGTTGACCTGGCTGTTGACCTCGGCACGAAGAGCGGCGACGGCTTCTGCCTCGCTTGCATTCTGTTTCACCGGACCGAAGACCGCACCAAGATTGGCACTCGGATTCAGTTTCTTATATTCTGCAATAAATACCGGAATAAAATCCTGGCTATTCTCGGTCTTAACGTTGGCACGCGCTGTTGCCAGGGCTACCTGGAAGGTCGAGTCTGTCGAAATTTCCGACATATTCGTAAGCATCTCGCCCAGATCGGCCTGCAGGATGACGTTCATACCGCCCTTCAGGTCAAGTCCGAGGTTGACACCCCATTTCTTTACTTCGTCAAGTGTCCATCCGAGATATACTTTCTCTTCACCAAGGGAGTCCATAACTTCCTTGTAGGCCTTGTTGTAGGCTGCATCCGCCTCTTTGCCTTTCTTGCCCGATGCGGCCAGCTTGGCCACCTCGGTTGCCTGTCCCTCATAGTTCGAGTTCACGAACGTAAAGGACAGATAGAAAGCACATACCAGTACGAGCAACACCGCAATGACGCCCGCCAGGATGCTTCCCAGTTTTCCTTTGCTTTGCATGAGTTTAAATTAATTGGTTTTATTGGTTGATTATTGGATTATTCTGTTCTTAACACGCGATCCGGCGCGAGGCTATCTCTGACCGTTTCGGCGCATCACTCTCGTTTTTCATCGCCAAAACACTAATATTTAGCAATTTAGCGACGGCTAACAACCACACCCCGACGTCGGGACATGGATTTTAACGTGCAAATATACAACTATTTTTTGGTTTTCAACACCTTTCGCCCCAAAAACCGTCTCCACCCCTGCGTTTTTCCGCCTCAACCTTGCTCACAACATTAGCTATTTAGCTATCTTAGCTATTAAAATCTTTTTTCTCATTTTTTCTGTACTCCATCCTCGCCCTGAACATCTGCTCCTTGATTCCGCCGTTTCTCAGAAAATCTCCTTTTACAAGATCTATCATCTTTCCCAACATTGCAACCGTTTGATAGATAAGCGTTACAATAAGGTTGCATAATTCTTCTTCTGTCAGACGCGGCATGAGGGTAATGTAAAATTCTGTCGCATTATTGGCCACACAAGTTTCTCTAAGCCTGGGGAAACGCGGATGATCTCGGTCCCAGATCTTGATTCCTCGCGTTCTCATATAATCAAGATAATCATTAAGGAGTTCGTGAAGACTTCCGCGGGCTACTCCATATAGTTTTATTTCCATTTCTGCCGAGGAAGCCGCGTCAGATCTACCTTCAACAATATTTTGTTTACCGCTGCGCGCGGCCTGTAACATTTGATCGTATGTCCTGTCTGTTTTTGGAATCCGTCGTTGTAAGAAATGATAAGTTAGATCATAGACTGCTTCGGCTTTCTGATATACTCGAAGATTTTTGTATGAGGTCTTGGGCCGTGCAAAGTCGATCATGGCTTTTATTTATCTTATTTTAGCTATTTCAGCTATCTTAGCTATTATTGATTGGAAAGAAACTCCACGCCCAGCTGATACCCGGCGACACCGAGTCCGGCGATGATCCCTTTCGCGTATGGCGTGATTAGCGAACGGTGGCGGATTTCCTCGCGGGCCGCGATATTCGAGATGTGCACCTCGACAACCGGCGCCGGAATCGCAGCTATCGCATCCGCGATCGCAAGCGAAGTATGAGTGTAAGCACCCGCATTAATCACTATTCCAATACATTCCTCGTCAAAACCCGCCTTCTGGATGGTATCGATCAGCTCTCCCTCGTGATTCGACACGAAGTGACAGATTTCCACCCCCGGTTCAAACTTATGTTTCAGTGAACCGATTATGTCGTCAAGAGTCGTCGAACCATATATTTCCGGTTGCCGACGTCCCAAAAGATTAAGGTTTGGGCCGTTTATGATTTGTATATATACCATATCCTTAGTGCTTTACGTGAACATGTTCGGTCGGAGGGAGCGTATTGTTGCGACGGTCGACCGCATCAATTGTCTCATGAGCCAGATGGATGAAGTATTGGGCCGTCAACGAATCGGCCGCCGCCACGGGGCTTCCCGAATCGTTATGTTCTCCGACAGCTGCAATCAGCGGAATCTGAGCCAAGACATTGATTCCAAGTTTCTCGGCGAGCTTCACGGCACCACCGTTGCCGAAGATGTAATACCGCTCTTCGGGATGTTCTTCGGGCGTAAACCAGGCCATGTTCTCGACCATGCCGAGTACCGGCACATTCACTTTCTCCCCTGTAAACATCGCGATACCCTTTCTCGCGTCGGCGAGGGCGATGTCCTGGGGTGTCGAAACGATGACCACACCGGTTATGCCGAGTGTTTGGACGAGTGTCAGATGTATATCCGATGTACCGGGAGGCATATCGATGACGAAGTAATCGAGTTCGCCCCAATTTGCCTGTTCAATAAGCTGTTTGAGCGCATTCGAGGCCATCGACCCGCGCCAGAGAACCGGTGCGTCCTTGTCAACGAGAAATCCGATCGAAAGAAGCTTGACACCATATTTTTCTATCGGTATGATGAGATTCCGCCCGTCCTCGGTCGTTTCCATATATAACTCTGCATCCTCCACTCCGAAAATTTTCGGCACCGAGGGGCCGAAGATATCCGCATCGAGGAGTCCCACTTTATAACCTTCGCGTGCAAGCGCAACCGCGAGATTCGCCGCCACGGTCGATTTCCCTACGCCGCCTTTACCGCTGGCAACCCCGACGATGTTTTTCACGCCGGGAAGCACCGGGGCTTTTGGCGCGGCAGCCAGTTGACGGGTCTTGACCGCAATATTACCGCGAACCTCCGCATCCTCCGACGCAAAGGTCACGATCGCCTGCTCAGCCGCCTTGACTACCGATTTGATAAAAGGATCGGTCGGTTTGTCGAAAATCAGCGAGAAATTGACTTTTCGGCCGTCGATTCTGATGTCGTCCTCAACCATGTCGAGTTCGACAATATTTTTGCCGCTGCCGGGATAACGGACAGTCTTGAGAGCATCGAGTATGAGAGCGGGATATAATTGCTGTGTCATAGTCATTTATTCTTGAAGGTGACGGCGGGATGACAGAGATGGGGACACTGGACCTGGCCGCGCGAATAGCTCCGGTAGGTGTCAAACTCAATATCGGCCTCGACTTCGTCAAGCTTGATTTCGGGTTTAAGTGAGAATGATATATATTTGATTGTCAGGCCGCGTTCGAGCCACTGGCGCTCATAGTGAGTCTTGATGTCGAGAATATCGCCCGGCGC
The DNA here is from genome assembly GCA_964454925.1 of uncultured Bacteroides sp. Lineage (GTDB taxonomy): Bacteria > Bacteroidota > Bacteroidia > Bacteroidales > Muribaculaceae > CAG-873. The sequence goes on along the minus strand of CAYVXC010000012.1, from coordinate 4,972 downwards.
CGCGCCGCCGGGAGCATAGAGGTCATCGGTCTGCATGATGACCGGGAGCGCGTCGGGATTGGCCGCGGTAAGAAGGGACGTATAGGTGTATAGAAATGGACTGTCTGTCTTGAGGTGGATTGTTCCGCCCGGCTTCAGGACTTCCCTGTATAGTTCGAGGAATCGCGTCGAAGTCAGACGTTTCCTGACTTTCTTCATCTGCGGATCAGGAAAGGTTATCCAGATTTCACTGACGTCGCCTGGGCCGAAGAAACGTGGAAGAAGCTCGATCGAAGTTCTTAGAAACGCGACGTTTTTCAGTCCTTCCGCCCGTGCCTGGGTCGCCCCGGTCCACATGCGTGCGCCCTTGATGTCGATGCCGATAAAATTCCTGTCCGGAAAACGCCGGGCCAGACCAACCGTGTACTCGCCTTTGCCACAGCCCAGTTCGAGCACTATCGGATTGTCGTTCCCGAAAAATTCCTCGCCCCATTTACCGGCCAGCGGGAAACCTTTTTCCTCAAGGACCGCAAAAGGATATTCGAAGACGAAGTCCATCGTCTTCATGTCGCTGAATTTCTTTAGTTTATTTTTTCCCATCTACTTGGTCAGTTTGGTAACGAATGTGGTTGAATCGGTCAGATCTGCGCTGACGATCAGAATGTTTCCACTCGCGGTGGCGACATTGACCGTGGCTTCGGTCGATCCGGGGGTCGAAGCTGCAATAAGATGTCCGTCCATGTCATAGACCCGGAGACGCGCGATTTCAGCGCCTGAACTTACGACCGTAAGCATCGTTCCGTCTGTCGTGGCCGTTACGCTGACCGCCCCGGGTTGATCGCTTTCAATATCGTCTACACCCGATTTGCCCTCAATCTTGAATTCTTTCCATTGTTCGGCGTTGCTATATTCCTCCACTCGGCTTTCGTCGACAAGCAGTGTCACGTTTTTCTGATCGACACCGCGCCATACGTCACTGCCGAGCCTGGCGGGATGTTCGGGGCCGACACCGTTTATATGGTTCAGTGCGGTCATGTCCTGCATGGCACCTGTACCGATTGACTCAAGCGTGGCGGGCAAAACTATTTCCGTCAACCCGTCCGCTCCTGCAAGCGCATAATCGCCGATTTTCTCCAGTCCGTCACAGAGTATCAAGCCTTTGTCTTTCAACCCCGTGGCCGCCAGCGAATGACTGCCTACCTCGGCTACACCGTCGGGTATCAGCAGGGCCGTCACGCCTTTGTCTCCTAAAAAAGTAGCCGTCCCGGTTTCTTCGAGCACCCAGGGAAGTCTCACGCTCTCAAGCGCCTGACAATTTGCAAACGCTCCGTCGCCGAGCCGGGCCAACGTCTTGCATCCGCTCATGTCGGCCGACTTCAGACCCGAGTCGCCGAACGCTCCTTCTCCGACCGTTGACAAAGTCCGGCCGAAAGTAAACTCCGTCAGCGCCCGACAACCTTCGAAGGCCCGGTCACCGATCGTTTCGACAACCGCGCTGCC
>CAYVXC010000012.1:0-3393 GCA_964454925.1 uncultured Bacteroides sp. | reverse complement strand
AACGCACCGGCCCCGACGGCGATCTCGCCTTTCGACGGGTAGACGAAGCGACTCAGCGGAAGACCGCCGAACACGGCTCCGGGCAGAACTCCTTCGCCATACATTGTCCGGCCTTCCAGCGATCGCCCCGAATAGGCCCTTATCTCCGCTCCCGACAGATCGAGGTCTGTCAGCGCGGTCATTTCGCGACCTATATAGTAGAGATCCGACGCGTCGACCGGTCCGATGACTTTCAGCGATGTCTCGTTCACGCGGTCGCCGATGGTCTCAGCCAGTGATCCGGGATTAACGACTGTCACATCAAGCGCCGCCGCGGACAGTGCGCCCGTTGCAAGCACCAGCGTCATCACGGCCGTTCTGAGCCTGGAATATATATTTATCATCAGTATAAGTTTTATTATTTCCGACAAAGATACGCAAAATTCACGACACCCGCGTAAGTTCCGAGCCTGTTATTTGGCTCCCGAGGTGCGCCGACGCGCGTCTCCCGGAGTCTCCGAGAAATATTCGCGATAGCATTTGGTAAAATATCCCGGCGACGAGAACCCGACCGCATAAGCTATTTCGCTGATTGTGTCATCGGTCGTCTTGATGAGTTTGTCGGCCCGTCTCAGACGGATGATTCTTATCATTTCGGCCGGCGAGTAATTCGTCAGCGCCTTGATTTTGCGATAGAACTGTACTCGGCTGAGGCCCATGTCTGCGGCGATGTCTTCGACCGACAGCTCGCTGTCCGCGATCCTTTCTTTCACCAGATCCACGAACCGGCGGAAGAAATCGTTGTCGAGGTCCACGCCCATCGGGGTTTGCGCCTTCGGCTGACCGCTGTCCTCCTTGGCCGGCTGAACGGTCAGCGGGTCGGAACTTCCGGGTTTGGCCGAACTCAGAATCGCGCGGTTCGCCAGGAGCGAATCGATTCGCGCTATCAGCACCTCCGTATTGAACGGTTTCGAGATGTATCCGTCCGCACCCGCGTTGTAACCCGTAATCCGCTGGCGGTCATCGGCACACGCTGTCAGCATCAGCACCGGGATATGGCTCGTCGTAACCTCGCTTTTCAACCGCCGGCACGTTTCGAGTCCGTCGATATCGGGCATCATTATGTCACAGACGATTATATCGGGAATAAACTTCGACGCCATCCTGATTCCGGCCGCGCCTCCCGATGCCTGCATGACGGTGAAACGGTCTGAAAGCACCGTTGAGACCAATGCCCTGATGTCGGGATTGTCGTCGATTATGAGGGCAGTCGGCTTTTGCTCGTCGCCTTCGCTGACTTCGGGCGCCATCGGAATCTCTTCGATATCGGCCAGTTCGTCGGTAATGGTCTCGGCCGTGATAGCCGTCATCTGATGGTCGTCGGGCAACACACTGTCAACATGCTTTATCGGAAGTGTCACTTTAAACTTCGTACCCGCTCCTTCAGTCGATTCAACTTCGATTTTACCTTCGTGAAGTTCTATAAATGCTTTTGTCAGGGCGAGTCCGATACCCGACCCGCTCGGGTTCACGCGGTCGCTCTTGAAGAACCGGTCAAAAATCAGAGTCAGCGCGTCCGATTTTATTCCACAGCCGGTGTCGGCCACGCTCAGATGCCAGCGGTCGCTGTCAGCCGTCACTGTCACCGTCACCGTTCCGTTGGCGGGAGTGAACTTGAACGCATTCGACAACAGATTGAAGAACACACGCTCCATCTTCTCGACGTCGACCCCGAGTGTCACATCCTTCGCGCTTTCGGTTATGTCCACTTTAAGATTCAGATGACGCTTGTGCGCGGCCTCGCTGAAGGCCTCCGACCACTCTTCGACACACCGTCCGAGGTTCACCTCGTTTGCATTCAGAATCATCTTGTCGTTCTCCGCCGTCCTGAAATCGAGAATCTGATTGATAAGTCGCTGGAGAATCTTCACATTCTTATTTGCCAGCGCCATCATCGTTTTCTGGCGAGGGGTCAGATTGTCAGCCTTCGCCACCTGGTCGATCGGATCGGCAATCAGCGTCAGCGGGGTTCTCAGGTCGTGGCTAACATTGGTGAAAAAGATCATCCTGGCCGTCGTGACCGTCTGTATTTCTTCATTAAGGCGCTTGAGCTCGTTCTTCTGTTTCGCCAGTCGGGCGTTGCGTTCGCCGAGGACTATCCGGTGATTGCGGTGGGACCAGTACAATCTCATGATTACGAACAACAGAACCGCCATAAGTATCAGGATCACCACCGATCCTATCAGCAGAAGACGCTGGGTCGACTGAAGCGTCATATAATTGTTGATTCTTTCGTGGAGAGCCAGAATTTTATCCGTATTCTCGTCCAGAGCCTTCCCCTGGAGAAGAAGGAGTTCGGCGTTGTCACGCGTCACCGGTTCAACCGACGGAAGCAACATCTTGTGTGCGATTCCCGGTTTCTTCAGACCCAGATCACGCGCCGTCCTGAACATAAACTCTCCCTCGGTCGGATAAAAGAACGTCGCGTCGATAACTCCGTCCGCAACCGCCCTGATTCCGATCTGAGGCGCCGCATCAATTCCGTAAATCACTATAGAATCACGCCCCAAAGCGTTCTTGACACCGGCGGCCGCTACGGCCATACGGTCATTATGAGCGAAAATCATGTTGACCTCGGGATGGTCGGCCAGCGCCCGGCCGACTTCCTCTTTGGCCACCGCGTCAAGCCAGCGGCCGTGAACACTCGCTACGACCTGATAGTCTTCTCCGAGACTGTCGATCCCGGCCTTGAAACCGCGCGAACGGCCGTCAGCCGGTGTCGAACCGTCCAGGCCTCTGACTTCGAGAATCTTCGCCCCGGCCGGCATGTCTCTCGACAGCTGACGGGCCGCCAGTTTGCCGATCGCGACATTGTCTGCCCCGACGTATGCCGTATAATAGTCATCTTCCGTCTCTCGGTCAAAAAGAAGGACGGGAATACCCTCATCCATTGCCCGATGGACAGCCGGTGTGAGCGAATGGGCCTCGATCGGCGCAACGGCGATCACGTCATAATCATTATCTATAAAATAGTCGATGTCCGCGACCTGCCTGTCGACATCATCACCGGCCGAACGGATTTCAACTTCTATCGAATCGTCCAGCATCGCCTCGCGCATAATCTCATCATTCATTTTTTCGCGCCAGTCGTCCGTACTGCACTGGCTAACACCGATCTTCATCGGCTCGCGCTCGGCACATCCCGTCAAAGCCGTCAACACGACCGAAACGTGTAACAGCCATAAACTCTTAAAACATTTTTTCAACAGATTCATGGTGATTGGTTAAAAAGAGGATAAAAATCCCTCATCGGATTCAGGTCAGTTAAAAAACTAATCCCTTCCCCGCGGATTCAGGTTGATTGGTTAAATAAAACACAAAGTTAACAATTTTTCATTAACCGCCACCCATCCA
>CAYVXC010000011.1:0-27451 GCA_964454925.1 uncultured Bacteroides sp. | reverse complement strand
AAATGACTAAAGCAGACATCGTCAACGAAATTGCCAAAAGCACCGGTCTCGACAAAGCAAACGTCCTCACTACTATCGAAAAATTCATGGAAGTAGTAAAAGACTCACTCGCACATGGCGAAAACGTTTATCTCCGTGGTTTCGGTAGCTTCATCATCAAAGTTCGCTCAGAAAAAACCGCCCGTAACATTTCAAAGAACACCACTATCATCATCCCCGAACACAAAATCCCCGCTTTCAAGCCCGCGAAAGTGTTCATGGAAGACGTGAAATAAGACAAATTGTAACGGGAAATTTTTCTCTATAAACTTCACTGATTATTAACCTAATAAAGAAGCACTACAATGCCCAGCGGAAAGAAAAGAAAAGGCCACAAGATGGCAACACACAAACGCAAAAAACGTCTGAGAAAGAACCGTCATAAGAAGAAATAATATCCTTTGGGCCGGTTGCTATATTTAACCGGCCGATGGATAACGGCAAAGACAGTTTTCTTTCCCGACTTTCATTCCAAGCATACCGTTCCCCGATTCGACCTCTACCGAAGAAGCCTGAATCCACGGAACAGACAAGAACAAACTATGGATTAGGGGCAATATTGATGTATTGTCCACTCATTTTCCAAAGTTTGTTCTTGATGCTTTTTATAAGCGGGCCGCTGTCTGAAAACGAAAAAAGACATCGGCTCTCTATCCCCCATAAACCAAAAGATTCCAGTACAAGCAACTATGAAAAGTGAATTAATCGTCGACGTTCAACCCGGCGATGTTTCCATTGCTCTTCTTGAAGATTCCCGGCTTGTCTCGTTGCAGAAAGAAGCCCGGAATATCGCTTATGCCGTTGGTGACATCTATGTCGCCAAAGTCAAAAAGCTGATGCCCGGACTGAACGCAGCGTTTGTCAATGTCGGTTACGAAAAAGATGCATTTCTACACTATCTGGATCTTGGTCCCCACTTTGCCTCCTACAAGGAGTTCATGTCTCAGCTCACCGATGACAAAAAGCCACTCCCGTCGCTCCCGGAAATGCAGTTGTTGCCCGACATCGACAAACACGGATCAATCGCCGACCAGATTCAGCCCGGACAGGAACTGATGGTCCAGATTGTCAAGGAACCTATTTCGTCAAAAGGTCCGCGACTGACAACGGAGATATCATTCACGGGGCGTTACATGGTTCTGATTCCTTTCAGTGAAAAAATCTCAGTTTCACAGAAAATAAAAACCACCGAAGAAAAACTACGTCTCCGACAGCTGATTGACTCCATCAAGCCAAAGAACTTCGGCGTTATTATCAGAACTTCAGCCGAAGGCAAGCGCGTCGCCGAACTCATCAACGAGCTCAAAACCCTGGTCCGCCAGTGGGAAGAAGCTGTCGCAAAAGTCAGACGGCTTCAGGCTCCCGCTCTCATTTTTGAAGAGGAAAGCCGAATCGTCGGGATGCTTCGCGATGTCTTCAGTCCGTCGTTCGAAGCCATTCATGTCAACGACAATGATATCGCTGACGAAATCAGAAACTACATATCGCTGATCGCACCCGACCGGACTGACATCGTCAAGAGTTATGATAAACCCCAACCGATTTTTGATACGTTTGGTGTTACCCGTCAGATCAAATCATCATTCGGCAAAACCGTTTCCTTCAAATCGGGGGCCTATATCATCATTGAACATACCGAGGCTCTCCACGTCATCGATGTCAACTCAGGAAATCGAACCAAAGCTACCAATGATCAGGAGACAAACGCTCTCGAGGTCAATTTGAGAGCTGCCGACGAAATTGCACGTCAGCTACGTCTACGCGACATGGGAGGTATAATTGTTGTTGACTTCATTGATATGTCGAAGAACGAGCACCGTCAGCAGCTCTATGAGCACATGAAAGAAATCATGGCCAACGACCGTGCCCGACACAACATTCTCCCGCTGTCCAAATTCGGACTAATGCAGATCACCCGCCAGCGTGTTCGTCCGGCTATGGATGTGACCGTCGACGAATCATGTCCGTCGTGTTACGGCCAAGGCCATGTCCGTCCGTCAATTCTATTCACCGATACGCTCTATCAGAAACTTGAATATCTAACGGGGGTCCTGAATAAAAGTGACTTCAGCCTCTATGTCCACCCTTATGTCGAAGCATATATCAAAAAAGGATGGCTTTGGTCTCTTGCAACCAAATGGAAACGGGCACTCGGACACTCGTTCAAAATTTATCCTGACGAATCACTCGCCTATCTCGAATATCGCGTAAAAGATGCTGACGGAACATATATCGATCTGAAAGAAGAAAAAGACACGGATTCGACATCGTCGAAAAAGAAGAACGACAAAGCCGCGCGTTCTGGTGTTCCCGACACGGATGAAGTCGAACTCCCCACAGTCGCCGAACTTCAGCGCGAAAAAAAGAAAGCTTCAAAATCAAAGGCAAAAGTTCAGTCAGAGAAAACATCTGAAAAGGAGAATGAGGTTGCCGACGAACAGAAACCGACCAAGACCAAATCCAAATCACGAAAGAAAAAACAGGCCGCTACGGAAAGTCCCTCCGATAATTCCGAAACGCCTTCAACCGATACAACCGCTTAATGACAGAGCCGCGATGAAATCGATCACCGCGGCTCTGCTATATTATATGTCATATTGTTTATTTCAGGTAGAGATTGAATTTGCGAAGAGTCATGACCGGATTATAAGATTCTTTCGCCCGTCTCAGTCCGAGATCGCCACCGTCCTCTTCACGGTTTATATATCTCAGACCGGGATGACGTTTAACCATTTCGGCTGCAAACAGTCGATTTATAGCTTCACCTGCTCCGGCGATTTCATGATTCATTTTTTCAATATGAAGATAAAGCGTGTCTCCGATTACTTCGCCAACGGTGTAGGCACAGATCTCACCAGATTCGTCACGAAGAACAGCGCCTTCAAACGGATATGAATTATAGCTGTTGAGAACATCGGTACAACGATCCTTTTCATAAAGAGCAATCTCTGAATCTTTTTCTTCCGCTACATGCAAGCCGGTATGGAACATCAACACTTCGGGAAGAATCTCGTAATTAATCGGTTCCAAGACATAATTGGGATTATCCTGAATGAAACGATTGACATGATTACGCTTCTTGTTGTATTTCTTTCCCTTAAGTTCTGCCAAAGCCCGTGCATCATACAGATAATCCGCCCAATCGACAAGTTCTTCAACATCGGCGTCTGCAACTGAAAGGAAATAATCGATGCGGTCCTCGGGAATTGCTGAGAACATCGGCTCGATATCGTATGCCTCACAGTATTCCTTGATCAGCTTGACAGCGCGTGCAAGAGGCATCGGACCGATCGGCAGCGAAAATGCCGTCATGGTCGGATCGATTTCGTTAACACCCTTAATAAACAGAGTATCTTCATAGACTGCATACTGATAGTCGAACCAGTCAATCCACATGTATATTCCACCAATCGTGTAATCACATGTACGCGAAGTCGAGTCTTGAATAATCGAATTTATAAGAGGCAGTGCATCGGGTGTTATAGGGCGAAAACGAAGAGCCGTGCGAACCGCCTTGCGGGATTGTTCCCCATTCCGGGTCTGAACTCCGGAGTTGATAGCGTGTGTTTCCATAAATATTAAGTTGATACATCATTACAACGTCCGGCACCGTCATTCGGTTCATTCCGAATCTCTGTAAGAGCGCAAATGAAAGCGATAAAAAAGTAACGGTTGAGGTTGGTCATTTCGGCAATAATGAGTATCTTTGACACGTGAAAAACGAGACTCGTATTCCCGGGTCCAAATCACTATGTTCTACCCTATACTTAAAACGCGATGAAAAAATTTCTCACTTTTATCTTTGCAATCATCGGCATGACTGTTTTCTCCGCATGTAATACCGCTGAAAAGAAAGGCGCCGAACCCGATAGCAACATCTTAGTTGCCTATTTTTCTGCTTCTGCAAACCATAATACCCGGAATGTGGCAGAAAAAATCGCCCATGCTACCGGCGGAACGCTTCACGAAATAGTTCCGGCTCAACCTTATACGGAAGCCGACCTGAACTGGCGCGACGAAAACTCACGGTCTTCGAAAGAAAAAGACCTCACAGCCCGCCCGGAAGTTAAAGACGCAGTTACCGACCTCTCGAATGTTCAGATCGTGTATCTCGGCTACCCTAACTGGTGGGGCGTGCAACCAATGATTATCAACACTTTCATTGATGCCAATCTCGAAGCTCTCAAGAATAAGATCATAATTCCGTTCAGTACATCGGGCGGTAGCGGAATTGAAGAGAGCGTCGCCCTCCTCCGTCAGACCTATCCCGATCTTGACATCCGGAATGCCCGTCTTCTTAACGATGCTGACGACGAGGTCATAAACTCCTGGGTAACCGGCAATCCTACCACCAAATAAACAAGACCTATTCGGATGCAGAACGTACGCCCTAAAAAAGCTCTCGGACAACATTTTCTGACAGACCTTTCAATCGCCGAGCGCATCGCGTCTACTCTCGATAAGCGACCCGATCTTCCTGTATTGGAAATCGGTCCCGGTATGGGTGTCCTCACCCGCTTTCTGCTTGAGAAAGGTCACGATCTGATGGTAGTCGAAATCGATAACGAAAGTGTGGAATATCTCTCGGAAAATTTTGCCGCACTCGAAGGCCGTATTCTCGCCGATGACTTTCTGAAAATGGATTTAGAAGATCTTTTCGGAGGCCGTGATTTCGCATTGATAGGCAATTATCCTTATAATATTTCTTCTCAGATTTTTTTCCGCGTCCTCGAAGTCAAAGATCGTGTAAAAGTCTGCTCCGGGATGCTTCAACGCGAAGTCGCCGAAAGATTGGCTGCCGCTCCCGGGACCAAGGCCCGCGGTATTTTGAGCGTGCTTTTGCAGTCCTGGTATGACGTAGAATACCTCTTCACCGTGAGCGAGACCGTCTTCAATCCGCCGCCAAAGGTAAAGTCAGGTGTCATCAGAATGACAAGAAACGAAGTTACCGACCTTGGATGTGACCCCGTTTTATTTAAAACCGTTGTTAAAACGACGTTCGGTCAGCGACGGAAGACAATACGCAACTCGGTCAAATCATTGCTTGGTCCGGGTCAGACTCTACCCGAAAACGGGCTGCTCCAAATGAGACCTGAACAGTTGTCGGTCCAACAGTTTATCGACCTGACCAATCTGGTAGCCGAAGCCCGTAACATTCAATAATCCTATCTTCTAAAACAACTTCATCTATCCCACGGCCAAATGAAAGAGTATAACGACGAATACCTCGAACACATCAGACAGATGATTCGTGATGACAAGGCCGACGAAGCTCGCGCCGAACTCACCACTCTCCATCCGGCCGATATTGCCGAACTCTATCAGAATCTCGAACTTGACGAGGCCGAATATCTTTTCAGACTTCTTGACGAGGACACGGCGGCCGACGTGCTGATGGAACTCGACGAGGACGACCGTTTAAAGCTCCTCAGCGCGATGCCGGCCGAGGAAATCGCCAAACAGATCGATCACCTCGATACCGACGATGCGGTAGACCTCATACAGCAACTTGACGAAGATGACCGTGATGCGATTCTCGCCCACATCGATGATGTCGATCAGGCCGGAGACATTATCGACCTCCTGAAATATGACGAAGATACGGCGGGTGGACTGATGGGCACCGAAATGCTGGTTGTCAACGAAAACTGGTCGATGCCCGAATGTATCAAGCAGATGCGACTCCAGGCCGAGGATATGGACGAGATATACTATGTCTATGTCGTTGACGATGACAATAAACTGCGGGGGATTCTTCCTCTGAAAAAGATGATCACACATCCGTCGGTTTCAAAAATCAAGCACGTAATGGAAATCGACCCGGTCAGCGTCAAGGCTGATACACCGATCGACGAAGTCGCCCTCGACTTTGAAAAATACGACTTGGTCGCCATGCCTGTCATTGATTCAATAGGCCGCCTTCTGGGGCAAATTACCGTTGACGACGTGATGGATGAAGTCCGTGAAGCAAGCGAACGCGACTACCAGCTGGCATCAGGTCTTTCGAGTGACGTCGATGCTGATGACTCGATTTTTGCACAGACAAAAGCCCGAATCCCCTGGTTGCTCATTGGCGTAGTTTCGGGAATTCTCGCATCGCTCATTCTCGGGACCTTTGAAGCCAAACTTCAGGCGGTAACAGCGCTTGCTCTATTCATCCCGATCATCGGTGGAACAGGCGGTAACGTCGGCGTCCAGGCTTCGGCGATCGTCGTTCAATCATTAGCAAACGGCACACTCGAAGTCAAGGAATTTACACGCCAGCTTGGTAAGGAAGTGCTTATCGGGCTCTTAAACGCCACTATAATATCTTCAGCAGTATTCATTTACAACCTTTTGATGATACCGGGTGAATTTGCCGTAACGATTTCCGTCGCCGTATCGCTGTTTGTGGTTGTGATGTTCGCGACAATACTTGGAACGGTCGTTCCCCTTACACTCGAGAAACTGAAAATCAATCCGGCACTCGCTACCGGCCCGTTTATTCAAATTTCAAACGACCTGGTCGGACTCATCATCTACGTGAATATCGCGACTTTCTTCCTCAGGGTTTTTAACGCTTAAGTTCGCGTTCAATCACAATGCCTTCCCTGACATGAAGCGTGAAAGCTGTCCAAAGACCTGAATCCTCATCGATCCAGTGAACGTGATAGTACTCATCGGGCGCAAGAAAATCCATTTCAAAATACGCTCCCGCAACCATTGGATCATTCGAGTAACCGGCGGATACACGTTCTTTGATTGACAGATCAAATCCGATTCTGTTGACAGCCAGCGAATCGGCGCCGCTCGATGTCAGGCCTTCCACTCCGATGCGACTGAACTTTACCCGATTCCCGGCGAATACCTCCACCCGGAGTACCGGCACAGGAGAGAAGGGTCCGTCAATCAACTCTCCGGCAAGTAATCTCTGATCCGCCCGCCCCTTATCCTTTGGCCGGGCACAAGCGGCAATAAATGCCGCCGCAACGACTGTCAGGAGGACATACCATTGCGTGGCACCCCACTCGACCGCTGTCAGCACACTTGCGAGTATAAAAGTATTATAACTGATCATCTGATTTGCATTGATTCTTCAAAGATAAGCGATTCTTCCGAAATCACCAAATATCACCGCTCAACGTGTCCCCTAAAAATAGAATATTTTCGACTTCAATCAAAGCGATAACCGGCCTTCGTAAAATGATTTGGCCGGTGAACTGTCTTCTGTGCGGAACACCGTTAAACGACGATGAAAATTATCTTTGCCTTCATTGTCTCTCAGACCTTCCGCGAACCGGTTTTCATCTTAAGCCCGACAACCGCATCACGCGCCTTGCTCTTCCTCTCGCTCCTGAAATCAGAAGTGCCAACTGGTTTTATTACCACCACGATGCCCCATCCCATAAACTCATACACACGATCAAGTATCATGACCGTCCTCAACTTGCGCGGTATCTCGGTCGCGAATTTGCATCGGAACTCATTACAGACCGTTTTTTCGCAAACAATCGAATCGACATCATTCTCCCAATTCCCCTTCACTGGACCCGATTCGCCAAACGAACCTATAACCAAGCCTATCGGATAGCTCTCGGAATCTCAGACATGACCGGTATTCCTGTTGGCGACCATCTGAATGCCATTCGACGCCATAAATCACAAACCCGTGGCGGTAGCGAATCGAGAGCCGTAAACGTCGAAGGCGTGTTTGGCGTCAGGCACACCGAAGAACTCAAGGGTCTACATATAGCTTTACTCGACGATGTCATCACGACGGGAGCAACTATTACAGCGGGCGCCGGCGCTCTTATAGATGCCGGTGTGCAGCCTGCCTCACTTACATTCATTTCTTTAGGTGCCACGCAACTCAGATAAAACCGGATGAAAATAAAGTCTAAATTAAAAAAATCGTTGAATTCCACAAAAAGATGGCTTTCGGGACTTTCGTTCAGAACCGGTTTGATTGTGCTCGCTCTTTGTATCCCGTGCTACATAATTTCGTTTGCACAGATGGCGCTCCCGATTTCAGCCTCTACCAAAGGTGTACTATGGGTGATTTTCTTCGGTCTGGCCAAAACATTTCAATATGGCGGTCTCACCATTCTCGGCGCCGAAGGCATAAGACGGCTAAAAGACTATTTTAAACGAACAAAAAAACCATAAAATCAGACAATAAGAACTCTCCGCGTCCCTCTCTGGAAGAAGTCTGACTTTGGTCATCAAGAATAATTCTTTTTACTTGTCAGATACGTTTTTCGAGATAGCCGTTTGGGGTACATTCTTATTGGAAATTCATTTTGTTATTTCAAGAAATTTTCGTATCTTTGTATTGAATTTCGGAGGTGGGAGATTCCTACACGACTGAGAATTGTTATCAAGAATCAACCACTTGATTGCCAAACTATTTCCCATGCGAATACTATTCGTTTAACACCTCCCTTTAAAACCAAAAACTATCACGCCCAAACCACAAAATATGGCAGAAAACCAAGAGGAATACAGCGCCAGTAATATCCAGGTCCTTGAAGGGCTCGAAGCTGTGCGTAAACGTCCCGCGATGTACATCGGAGACATATCCGCAAAAGGACTTCATCACCTTGTTTATGAAGTAGTTGACAACTCTATTGACGAGGCCCTCGCCGGATTTGCTCACGACATTGAAGTTACCATCAACGAAGACAACTCCATTACAGTTGTCGATGACGGCCGAGGCATCCCTGTCGACATGCACGAAAAAGAGCATAAATCTGCTCTCGAAGTCGTTTTGACTGTCCTCCATGCCGGCGGCAAATTTGACAAAGGCACTTATAAGGTTTCGGGCGGTCTCCACGGTGTAGGCGTTTCGTGTGTCAACGCCCTTTCAACCTATCTTCGTGCCGAAGTACGCCGCGGAGGTAAAATATACATGCAGGAATATTCTTGTGGCGTGCCTACCTGTGACCTGACTGTTATCGGTGAAAGCGAGACAACCGGTACATCCGTAACCTTCAAGCCCGACGCGTCGATTTTCACTGTCACCGTTTATGAGTATTCAACCCTGGCCAACCGTCTGCGTGACCTTGCGTTCCTCAACGCGGGTATCACACTGAAACTCACCGATCGACGCACGCTCGACGAAAACGGCAATCCTCGTTCTGAAACGTTCTATTCGTCAAAGGGCCTGAGCGAATTCGTTGAATATATCGATTCCAACAAAGAATCGCTTATCAACGATGTCATTCACCTAAACACCGAACGCGGTGGAGTCCCCGTCGAAGTCGCTCTTACCTACAACAACACCTACAACGAAAACATCTATTCTTTCGTTAACAATATCAACACCATCGAAGGGGGAACTCACCTCACCGGCTTCCGTCGCGGTCTGACTTCGACTCTCAAAAAATATGCCGATCAGAACGATCTTCTGAAAAACGCTAAAGTTGAAATCACGGGCGATGACTTCCGCGAAGGCCTGACCGCTGTAATTTCAGTGAAAGTCATGGAACCTCAGTTTGAAGGTCAGACCAAAACAAAACTTGGTAACAGTGAGGTCGCCGGCGCGGTTCAGACAGCTGTCAGCGATGCACTCGCGACTTATCTTGAAGAACATCCGGCTCAGGCTAAAGCTATTGTTGCTAAAGTTGTTCAAGCCGCTCAAGCACGTCATGCGGCAATGAAAGCGCGTCAGGAAGTGCGCCGTAAATCTCCTCTTTCAGGAGGTGGGCTTCCCGGCAAACTCAGTGACTGCTCGTCACGAATCGCCGAAGATTGTGAAATTTTTATCGTTGAGGGTGATTCGGCAGGTGGAACAGCCCAGGAAGCACGCGACCGCCGTTTCCAGGCGATACTTCCTCTTCGCGGTAAAATTCTTAATGTCGAAAAAGCGATGGAGCACAAAATCCTCGACAATGAGGAAATCCGGAATATGTTCCGTGCGCTCCGTGTCACTATCGGCACCGAAGAAGATCCTAAGGCTGCGGATATTGCCAAACTGGCATATCATAAGATTATTATCATGACCGATGCGGATGTCGATGGCGCACACATCGCCACCCTACTCATGACTTTCTTCTTCCGCCGGATGAGACCTATCATTGAAAACGGATACCTCTACCTTGCCACTCCGCCATTGTATAAATGCCGCCTGGGCAAAAATCAGGAATATTGCTGGACCGATCAACAGGTGCAGTCGTTCATCACTAAGTTCGGCCCCAAAACCGAAGTTCAGCGATACAAAGGTCTCGGAGAAATGAGCAAACAAGAACTTCGCGAGACAACCATGGCTCCCGGTCACCGTATGCTCAAACAGGTGACTATCAGTGATGCCGCCGAAGCCGACCGCATCTTCTCGATGCTTATGGGCGAAGATGTTGCCCCCCGCCGCGATTTCATCGAGGCCAACGCAAACTACGCAACTATCGACGCATAAAATCCGGCATCTTCTGTTTTCAGCGCTCTTCGACCCGTTAAAACGGCCGTTGAGCGCTGAACCACATAACATAGTAGTATGTTATATTGTAAAACTACATAAAACAACATCACATATATGGCACGTTCCAACGAAACCACGAAGACAAAATCTTCCGCCGGTCGTCCTCAGACTAAAGAACTCCGTGCGGAAGTTGACAAATATATTCTCCAACAGAAAAACAACACTTTTAATTACCGACAGGTAAGTCATGCTATCGGAGTGGATTCTCCGAATGGCCAACGGGCTATAGCCTTATACCTCGCCGAACTGGCTTTCGACGGCAATTTGATCGAAGTTGCGCCGGGTAAATATAAAGCACCTCAGCGAAATGTCGTTACCACCGGTACGTTTGTCCGACGCTCAAACGGGAAAAACAGCGTAATAACCGACGAAGACAGCGAAGCCATCTTTGTGGCCGAGCGCAACTCGAAACACGCTCTCAACGGCGACCGGGTCACCATCTCCGTCGCCGCACGACGCAAAGGTGTCGAACCCGAAGCCGAAGTCGTTGAAATCATTGAGAAAAAAGACCAGACATTCATCGGCACCATCAAAGTCGACAAACAGTTCGGGGTCCTCAAAACCGACTCGAAGTTCCTGGCGACTGACATCATCATTCCGAAGAATAAACTTCGCGGAGCTCAGACCGATGATAAGGCTGTCGTAAGAATTACAAACTGGCCCGATGACGAAAAATTTCCCCGTGGAGAGGTCATCGACGTACTCGGCAAGACAGGTAAGAACGACGCGGAAATGCATGCCATTCTCGCAGAGTTCGGCCTCCCCTATTCCTATCCCGAAAACGTAGAAAAAGCAGCGGATAAAATCAACGAAGGCATCACCCCCGAAGTTGTCGCCCAACGCGAGGATATGAGAGGCGTGATAACTTTCACGATTGACCCCAAAGACGCCAAAGACTTTGACGACGCTCTTTCAATCAGAAAACTTCCGAATGGAAACTATGAAATAGGTGTCCATATTGCTGACGTGACTCATTATGTCCAGCCCGAAACCATTATAGACCGCGAGGCTCAGAAACGTGCAACGTCGGTCTATCTCGTTGACCGCGTGGTTCCCATGCTTCCCGAGCACCTCTCCAACGGTGTCTGCTCACTCCGTCCTAATGAGGAAAAATTGGCTTTTTCCACAATTTTTGAAATCGATCCTAAAGGCAAGATCGTCGATACACGTATTGCCCGCACCGTTATAAAGAGCGACCGGCGTTTTACATACGAAGAGGCCCAGGAGGTTATCGAGACTGGTAAAGGCGATTTTGCAGAAGAAATCCTTACTCTCGACCGCCTCGCCAAGATTTTCAGAAAGGAACGTTATGAAAACGGTTCGGTTGACTTTGACCGCATGGAAGTCCGTTTCGACATTGACGAAACAGGCCATCCGACCGGCGTTTATTTCAAGGAGTCGAAAGATGCAAACAAGCTAATTGAAGAATTTATGCTGCTGGCTAACAAGACAGTCGCGACAGTAATAGGCAAACCAAAGGATAAAAAGAAGGCCAAGGCCTTCGTATACCGTGTTCATGACATGCCTGAGCCCGGTAAACTCAGCGATCTGGCAGCCCTTTCAAAGAACTTCGGTTACAAGGTCAAGACCACCGGAACACCCCGCGATGTCAACAAGTCGCTCAACAAACTTCTCCAGGATGTAAAAGGCAAAGGCGAAGAGAACTTCCTATCAACTCTCGCGATCCGCACAATGGCCAAAGCGGCCTATACGACCGAAAATATCGGCCACTATGGTCTCGGATTCGATTATTATACCCATTTCACCTCTCCTATCCGCCGCTATCCGGATATGATGGTTCACCGCCTGCTCGAACGCTATCTCGGCGGAGCCCGCTCGGTTAATGTCGAGAAGCTCGAAGAGCAGTGTAAGCACTCTTCCGAGATGGAACAGCTCGCCGCTAACGCCGAACGTGCATCGATCAAATACAAACAGGTCGAATACATGAACGACCACCTCGGCGAAGTTTACGATGGTATCATTACCGGTGTGACCGAATGGGGTCTGTACGTCGAACTCGATGACAATAAATGTGAGGGACTTGTTCCGGTCCGAGATCTTGCCGATGATTATTATGACTTTGACGAAAAGAATTATACCCTTATCGGACGCCGCCACGGGAACCGATATCGCCTCGGTGATCAGGTTAAAGTTCAGGTCGCCAGAGCTGCACTTGATAAAAAACAGCTTGATTTCGTAATAGTCGACGAGAAGAACCCGGCACGCACAATGCGAACGCTTGCAGAGGCCAACGCCGAAACTGAACGCCGTCTTGCCCAGAATCACACCTCGGCAACCAAAGACCGTCGAAACAAAAACGGTGCCCGCCAGCGCAAACAACCAAAACGCTTCCGCTAAAGGACATGAAGATCAAATCGACCGTTCTAAACCTGACCGGATTGAAATTCCATGCGTTTCATGGAGTTTTAGATCAAGAAAAGAAGGTCGGCGGTGAATATATTGTTGATATTCAACTCGAGAATATCGGCACTCGAGCCGCTGAAACTGACAATCTCGATGACACAGTAAACTACGCTTCAATAATCGACACTGTAAAGGTTGAAATGGCACAGCCTTCGGAACTGATTGAACATGTCGCCGGGCGAATTGCGCGTTCAATCCTCAATCGATTTCCTTCAGTCAATTCAGGCACGGTTTCTATAACTAAAGTTCATCCGCCAGTTCCATCTGTCATGTCCGGAGCAAAATTCACTCTCATTTTCGAAAGAGACTGATAACTTCTTATATCAACCCTGAAAATCCCTGTAAGCAATCCTTACGGGGATTTTATGATTTTTTATGTTGTATTTCAGGGCTAAAAGTTGGAAATTAGCGTGTTTTGTCGTATCTTTGCCACATTAAAGAAGCTGATTTATTTCTAAATGCTTCTTTTGTGTGAGATATTTGTCCTTTTTATTAAAGTCGCAGGTTTGCAAGGAACATAATTCCAATCGCTAACTAACAACCAATCAGATTATTAATCAAGTCGGTCGATATAATTATCCATCTTATATCAGTTCACCCATTAAGCTTCAAAAACCGAACAATACGGACTTCATTTCTACGTCTTTGGGGTTATCATCCTTATTATAGGAAAAGCGAGAACTAAGTGTATAATCCTCTTGCTTTAATTCTCTCGGACTCTTTTTAATCAACCAATCTTATCCAGTTATGATCAAGAAGTTACTATCAATCACAGCTATTGGACTGGTTACAACCTTTACAGCTTCGGCGCTTCTGACCGGAAATACCGATTTCAGTGCTGTTGTAGATCACGCGCGTACAGTGGTCCCGTCGGCACCTATTACGGTCGGTGTACCTGAAACTGCCGCTCCCGAATTTAAGGTTGCCAATCTTGACCAGGATGCTGTAGCCACAACCCTTGGCTCGGTAACAAATGTTACATTCGAACTCCAGGATCCTCAACTTCCCGAAGTTCTTGGTGAACTGACCGGTAGCGCAGTTTTCTCTCCGAACGTATCTTCGTCGGTACCCGCTTTCGCTCCCGGCTCACGTTCGATAGCAAAACCCGAAGGTCCTTACATTGCAAAAGACCTCAACACTCAGGGCGATCTTTACAGCGCCTCGATGAGTATTTCGCCCAAAACCGACGATCAGGGCAACGAAATCGCCAATACATATGAAATATATAATGTATATGGCACTCAGTCGGTCATCGACATGACCATCAATCCTGAAACCGGTGAAGTTGAAATTCCCTGTCAGCTCCTAATGAACCACTCGACTTATGGTGCGGTCAAGATCTGTCCTATGGGTGTCACCGAAACCGGTGGTTTCTCGTTCAGCGACCAGAGCCCCGTCAAAGGTACCATCGATGAAAACGGCGTCATTACTCTCGGACGCTGGGGTGTCATCATTACCGAAGAAGGCTCATACCGCGGCCGCGGCTTCAATTTCTTTGTAAGCTCGGAATGGAAACCGGCCAATGCAATGGTCAAAGCTCACAATCAGAATGGCGACACCGATGTCGAATATCCTATTCTCGTCGAACAGGATGGTCCCAACGGAGTCGTTTTCTATTGTCTTTCAGGTGTTACCAACGAAATCATGTCTGCCCGTCTGACTCCCAACAAGACGGCTGTCATGTCGCCTCAGAAAGTATACAGCAACGTTATCTACGGCGACTTCTACATGTACCCCTGTGACTGGAACAGTTCGAATCCCAAACCGGACAGCAAGAGCAATCTGATTTTCTCGGCTGATGGAAACACTCTGAAAACCGCCGGTTGGGCAATCGCCGCAAAAGTTCTGCCGACCCAGTACATCGGCTATGGTTACTCTGACATTGTCATCACCCTTGACAAAGCTCTCGAGTTCCCCGCCCAGACAACCGAGACACTCAAAGGTGAAGGTACAGAATCATCGCCCTATCTCGTCTCGACACTCGCAGATCTCAAACTGCTCTCGAATCTTGTAGAAAACGGCAATACGTTTGCAGGCAAGTTCATCGCCCTCACAGCCGACATCGACTGCAGCGGTCTGGCTAAGTCTGAATACGTTCCTGTCGGCGATGCACAGAATCCCTTCGAAGGCACATTCGATGGTCGCGGCAACAAAATCAAAAACCTCTACCTTGACAACAAAGGTTTCACCAACACTGGTATTTTCGGTTATATCGGCCAGAACGGTAAGGTCAAGAACCTCGACGTCAATCAAGTCGTGTTCACAACTGTAGGTGCGAATGTCGGTACGATCGCCGGTTTCAATAACGGTCTGATCGAAAACTGTCACGTCCAGTCAGGCAATATCCACTGTGACGGCGAAATCGCCGGTGGTATCGCCGGTGGTTCGATGGGCACTATCTCGAAATGTTCATTTACAGGTTCTGTCACCTGTATCGGCTCTGCCGCCGGTATCGTCGGCCAGGCTTACGGTGACATTCTCGACTGCTCGGTGAACGCCATGATTACCCTCGACGGCTATGTTTCGGCAGCCGCTCACGATGCCGCCGGTATCGTCGGTATTCTCTCCCGCGGTAAAATGGACAACTGCTACGCAACCGGTGTTGTCACTGACTCATACGGTATGGGCTCGACCGGCGGTCTTCTCGGCCGTTCGAACGGCTGTCATGTCAGCAATTCGTTCTCTACCGTCGCTATTTCGGCAAAACGTATTTCGGCTGACAGCGACACCAACACCGGCGGTCTGACCGGTTATACCAGCGACGCCTCGTTCACCAACTGTTTCTTCGGCGGTACCATCGTCAAGACAGACAAGAGTGAAACCGTCGGTGGTCTTTGCGGTTATCTGGGCGTAGGCTATCAGTCTTCCGGCAGCGCTCCCACTCAGATGATCAACAAAACCATTTTCACCAACTGTTATTCTTCGGGCTCGATCATCTCAACATCGACCAATCCCAAGAAAGGTATCTATGGTTCAACCTTCGTATCGACCGTCTGGGCCGGTGACCACCCCGAAACCTACTGTTTCTTCAACTGTTACTTCGACCAGCAGATCAACTCGTTCGTCGATGAAAAATGGGGTCGTGAAACCTCGTTCTTCACCAATGGTCTCGTTGAAGGCTTCCCCGCCGATGTCTGGACTGCCGAAAAAGGCAGCTATCCCGTTCTGACTTCGCTCAAGAACAACATCGCCGCCGAACTGGCCGCCGCTCCCCTCCTCCTTCAGGAAGGTCAGTCAGCCAAGAAAGTCAAAGGCTACTTTGAATGGACCGAAAGCAAAAACCTTACCTGGAAAGTTGAAGATCCCACGCTCACCGTCAGCGGCAACCGCGTCACCGTCGGCAGCGAATATACCAACGCAGTCGTTCAGCAGCTCACCAACGATGGTTCTTCGCTGAAACTCTATCAGCTCGCTATCGTTCCCAAACTCTTCGACGGTGAAGGTACTGAAAAAGATCCTTATCAGATCAAATCGGTTGCTGACTTCATCACTCTCGACAAAGCTGTCGGCACATACGGTCAGGAACACGAAGGCGACTTCTTCGCCATGACCACTGACATCGATTTCAAGAACACTGACGAATTCCACGGTGTCGGCTATGGCAAAGGCGCCGCTGTCCAGTTCGGTGGTAACTTCGATGGCCGTGGCCACTCGATTCACGGATTCAAGATCGATGCACCCGTTATCGAAGGTACATCTGCTCTCGTCAATGGTTCGATTTCTTATGCAGCCCTCTTCGGTGTAACCACTAACTCGGCTGTCATCAAGAATCTCGTCATGGCCGCTGACAACGACTTCCGTTTCTATGCTTACGGCGCACCCTTCGTCGGCGCTAACAACGGTCTTATTGAAAACTGTTACAACTATGCTCCCGTTCTGGCCTTCAACGGTCCCGTTGCCGGTATCGCCGGTCTGAACAACGGCGTAGTCCGCAACTGTTACAACGGTGCCAACGTAACCTCTTGCTCGACCTATGCAGGCGGCGTAGTCGGTTACAACAATCCTACCGGTCTTATCGAACTGTGTCAGAACGACGGTAACGTCATTGCCGAATCAATCGAAGGCGTCAACCCCGTGATGCTCTACAACACCTACGGTGGTATCACTGGTTACAACTATGGTACACTCAACCGTTCGGTAAACAACGGTCTCGTCCGTGCCAACAACACTGTCGGCGGTATCGCCGGTGTTGCCAACGGATATAATGGAGCCGGTTCTATGACCGCTAACATCAACAACGGTCAGGTCGAAGCTACCGCTGCCTGTCTGACCCGTGGTGCTATTGTCGGTGAACTCCGTTCTGACGCTATTCTGAGCGCCAACTACTATGACAACTCAGTCAACGTCAACGGTGGCGCCAACAATAATGATAACGAAGGCACAATCGGTCTCTCAACTTCCGAACTGGTCAGTGCAACCGCTCTCGCCGGTATTGAAAGCGACGATGTTGACTTCGCAGCCGGTACTTATCCTGTTCTGAAAAACTATAAGGACCAGGAAGCGACCAAAGCCCTCCGCGCCATGTATGTCAACTTCGAGCCCAAACAGCGTCGCACCAACGTGACCAAGACCGCCACACTTTCAGCCGCTGAAGGTCTCGCATGGTCACTCGATGAAGACTCGAAAGCATTCTCACTTAGCGGTAACACACTCAACGTAACCGTGCCCACCGACATGACTGTAGGCGCCGGCCGTCTGACCGCTGCTCTTGGTGAAAAATATTCCAAGACTTATGAACTCAGTTCGATTCCCTCAATCCTGAAAGGTGAAGGTACAGCCGACGAGCCCTATCTGATAGAGACTCCCAAGGACTGGAACAGCCTCGCCGATTTCATCGAATCTTCAAATTGGGAATATCCCGACAACCATTTCCGTATTGTCAACGACCTCGATTTCGCCGGTGATTCAATCCGTCTTATCGCTGTCAACGGCGTCAACTTCCAGGCTGTCCTCGACGGTAACGGAAAGACGATCAAAAACTATGTCTACAACAACGTGAATGCCGTCAAGACCCGCCTCCAAGGTCCCAACTTCTATGTCGGTAAAAACATCGGTCTTATCGGTACTCTTGGTTCGGCCGGTGTCATCAAGAATCTGACTGCGGACGGCGAGTTTACAGCTTACCAGCTCCTCGGCGGTATCGTGGGTGAAAACTACGGTCGCATCGAGAACGTGACTTTCAAAGGGACCCTCGCCAACACCAGTTCAACCGGTGTCGCCGGTATCGCATATCGTACTTGGGAAGGCTCGGTTATCACAGGCTGTGTCAACGAAGGATCGGTAACCGCCAAAACAACAACCGCCGCCGGTATCGTCTGTGAGACTAAGAAAACCTCGCTGATTGAAAACTGTGTCAACCTCGGTAAGGTCGCTTCGACCACCACCGGAACTGCAGGTATCGTTTACAATGCATACGGCGCTGTCAAGGGCTGTATCAACGAAGCACCCCTGACCGGTACAGGTACCGCCGCTGGTATCGCTATGACCGGTTATCCCAACTCTTCTTTCGAAGATTGTCACAACCTGGCCGACCTCGACTTTGTTTCCGGCTTGACCAAACCCGGTGGCAACATTTATGGTATTGTAGGAAACCTCAACACCCGTAAAGACACCGATGCCGATCTGACCGGCGGTTACGTCCGTAATTGCTCGAACACCGGTAATCTGACTGGTGCTGATGGCATCTATGGCTTCGGTAACAATGTGAAAGCGGGTTGGACTCTCGACAGCATCTCGAACACCGGTAATATCACCGCTACAGGTCTTGCAGCCGGTCTGTTCAACGTTGTCGGCGAATTCTCCGCCGGAAATCCCGACTGGCTCACCTCGGTCACTAACTCCTACAACACCGGTAAGATTGTCGGTAACAAGGCTGGTGTCGCCGGTCTCGCCGTACAGCTCTACAACTACTCTCTCATGGATCACGTTTACAACACCGGTACGATCGACAACGCTAACACCGGTCTGACCTCGGGTGGTCTCATCGCTAAGAGTAACGGTAAACTTCTGAACTCGTTCAACGCCGGTGACCTCACTTCTGCCGGTAACGCTATCGGTGGTCTCGTCGGCTACATCAGCGACGGTAAACCCGATTACTATGGTGAAATCTCGAACTGCTTCAACGTCGGTAACGTCATTTCAACCTACACCGGAACCAACACCAACGGTACAGCCGGCGGTCTGATCGGCTACTTCGCCGGTACTAACCTGAACCCCGAAGAAGCCATCCACGTCAACAACTCGTTTAACGCCGGTCTCGTCATGGCTAACAACCGCGTTGGCGGTCTGTCGGCCGGTGCGTTCCGCCCGTCACCTGTTGTCGAAGATTGTTACAACTCTGGCCGTGTCATCTGTCTCCAGCCTGATACCCAAGGCCGTTACTACTGGAGTGGTACAACATTCACCAACAACTACACCTATATCAGCGGTAACGATACCACCTTCATGCTTGCCAACCACAAGAACTGTTACTACGACGCGACTGTCAACCCCGGCAGCCAGTTCCGTAACGTTCCCGGCTCAGCAAAGACAACCACTGAACTCCGTGACCTCGAAATCAGCGATGCATACGCTCCGTCTGCATTCGGCGGTTATCCCGTCCTGAAAGCGTTTAGCGATGACAACGCCGCTCAGCAGGTTGCTTCTGCCCTCCTCGTTCTTTTCGATGAAAAAGAACAGAACCACCTCCACGTCGGCGACGATGTTACTCTCGTAGGTCCCGCCAACGCGACTTGGACCGTCAGCCAGCTTGCTGACGAATCGGGTGCAGAATCAGCTCAGGTTGAAACCCAGGCCGTCGCCATCGAAGACGGCAAAGCTGTCATCAAAGCCAAAGGTGAAAACATCGTTCTGACATGTACGACTCCCGAAGGATTCAAGAAATCATACATCATCAATGTTGACCCCGTCTGGACACCGGTTAATTCAATCGATGCCGACGGCAAAGAAATTGAATCTGTTATTTTCATCGATCTCCAGGGCCGCATCGTCGCTAACCCCGTCAGCGGTCAGATTTACATTGTCCGTACCAACTTCACCGACGGTACAAGCAGCGTCGTTAAAAGCGTCGTTCGCTAACAATCCGATCAACAATCCTCTCTAATATCGAGGGCGGCCCGCGGGTCGCCCTCTTTTTCTATTTATTACAGTAATATTGACTTGTTTTTTGGACGATAAATATTGTTATTCGGTATTTTTTTCTTAAATTTGGCGCTTGAATAAGATTCTCAACTAATTAACCCATCAAATCTCTACCCAATGAATCCGAACGATCCTACTTTGGAACAGTCCAAAGAACTCTCCCAAACATCCGACAATCAGATTGTGAATATTGATACCGATCCCGAGGCCGCTGAGGTTACGACCACACCCGACCCCGATGATCTTCAGCGTGGTCTCGAGAAACAGGCCGAAGCTGAGGAGACTCTGAAAGACACCGCCGAGGAAATGGCCGGTGCCGTTTCCGATGTTGACGAAGCGACAAAAACCTCCGATGTCGAATATAAAACATTCGAAGACGTCATTGAGGCTGCTAAACAGCTTGCCGAAAAACCGGCATCCGAAATTGAACGCGTCGAAGTCTCGCGTCTTCGTCAGCACTTCATCAACCTTCAGAAAGATGTCAACGACAAAGCTCTCGAAGCTTTTGTCGCAGAAGGCAATAATGCTGAGGACTTCAAAGCTCCCGAACTTCCTCAGGAGGAAGCATTCAAAGAAGTGATGGAAGTCATCAAAAATAAAAAAGCTGAATATATCAACGAGCAGAACAAGATTCGTCAGGCAAATCTTGAACGTAAACTCGAAATAATAAAGAAGATCAATGACCTGGCCGAAGATACCGACAATGTCAACAAGACCTTCCCCGAATATCGTGAGCTTCAGGATCAGTTCAACGCGACCGGCGAGGTTCCCCCGACAGAAGAGACTGCCGTTTGGAAACAATTCCAGGATGCCCGCGAACGCTATAGCGACAACCTGAAAATCAATAAAGAGCTCCGCGACTACGACTTCAAGAAAAACCTTGAACAAAAAGAAGAAATTGTCAGCGAAGCGACCGCTCTCACAACCGGTGAAGATGTTCTCGGTTCTTTCCGCCGTCTTCAGGAGCTCCACAACCGCTGGCGCGAAATCGGTCCGGTTGCCAAAGAGCTCCGCGACGAGATCTGGAATCGTTTTAAAGAAGCATCAACTGAAATAAACAAACGCTATCAGGCTCACTTCGAAGAAAGGAAGAATCGCGAACTCGAAAACGAACGCGCCAAAACCGCTCTGTGCGAAAAAATCGAAGCGCTCGATTTCTCTTCGCTCAATTCATTCGCCGCATGGGACGACATGACCAAACAGATCATCGAGGCTCAGGAAGAATGGCGCAAACTCGGATTTGCTTCCAAGAAAATGAACAATGCCCTGTTCAATCGTTTCCGCGCGACTTGTGACACATTCTTTGCCCTCAAGGGAGCGTACTACAAAAATATCAAAGATGAACTGGCCGCCAATTTGGCTAAGAAGACCGCATTGGTCGAGAAAGCTGAAGCGCTCAAGGATTCGACCGATTGGAAGAAGACAACCGACACTTTGGTCGAGCTCCAGAAAGAATGGAAAACAATCGGCACGGTGGCTAAAAAGCATAGTGACGCTATCTGGAAACGCTTCCAGGCTGCATGCGACGCTTTCTTCGAAAACAAAAAGAAGCTCACCTCTTCGACCCGTCTCACTGAACACGCCAATCTTCAGGCTAAGCGTGACTTAATCAAGGAACTTGACACAATCACAGAGGAGACACCCAAGGCTGAAGCAATGGCCCTCATCAACGATCTCCGCGAACGCTGGAAATCAATCGGCCATGTTCCTTTCCGCGAAAAGGACCGTGTATATGATGCTTTCCGCGCGAAAATTGACGAAGTCCGCGAGAAATTTGATCTCCGTGAAAGCCGCGACCGCCAGGCTCGTTTCGAAAGCAATCTGGCCGCTCTCGAAGGCGACGGAAACAAAATTTCGCGTGAGCGCGACCGTCTTCTCCGAGTTCTCGAAACACGCCGCGCTGAACTGCGTACATACGAAAACAATCTTGGTTTCTTAAGTGCCAAGTCCAAATCAGGTAGTTCGCTGGTACGCGATTTCGAAAAGAAAATCGAGCGTCTCCGTCAGGACATTGCAACCCTCGAAGGACAGATCCGTCAGCTCGACGCCAAACTCTGACACCGGCGGGGCTAAGCAATGACAGAAACTAATCATTCAACAGGGACGGGCAATCGTCTCTACTATCTGTTAACGTTATTAGACATCCTGATTATCAACGCGGCTTTCGCAGCCGTGTTGATAATCTATCATGTCAATGTGGGAGACTATACTAACCGTATAGGTTTCCTGGCTCTTAACATCGCGTACATCCCGGTCGGAATCTGGATTCGCCGAATGAGGCTGTCCAACTATACGATTCAGATGCAGGCGGTCCTCATCAACGCCCTGAAGGTCGTGGCCGGACATGCGGCGTGCTTCCTCGGGTTATGTTCCTTCCTCCATCTCGAATATCGCGTCAAGTTGTACGTAATTCTGTATGGCATGCTTGCGATCGCCCTCCCGCTCGCCTGGATATGGGGTCGTGGTCGTGTCAAAAGATCTCGTCGACTCGGGCGCACACGCACAAACATCGTTATTATCGGGACCGGCTGGAACGCACGCCGACTCGCCAACGCGATGAGAACCGATGCTGGCTTCGGTATCAATATCATTGGAAATTTCGATAATGAGAAGAAAGTCGGATTTACCGGTAATTTTCTCGGATCGATTGACGGTCTCAGTCAATTTATGAGCGAGAACAAGGTCGATGCGGTCTATTTCGCCCACGATTCAGACAAAACGGAGATGGTATCGACAGTCGCCCGCATCACCGAAGAACATCTCGCCTCGTTTTACTTCGTTCCGCGACTTACCAAATATCTGCCTGGACGATTTGAATTGAGCGAAGTCGGTCCGGTGCCTGTCCTGGCTCTTCTGCCCACCCCGCTCAGAAACCCGTTCTCCCGAATGGCCAAGCGTGCTTTCGACATTGCCTTTTCATCCTTATTTCTCATTTTCTCTCCACTTATCTTCATACCTGTGGCGATCGCCATCAAGCGATCTTCGAAAGGACCGGTGTTCTTTGTTCAGGAACGCACTGGCTATAAAGGCAAGACCTTTAAATGCCTGAAGTTCCGAACTATGAAAGTCAATGCCGATGCTGACCGCGCTCAGGCTACCGCCGACGACCCGAGAAAAACTAAAATCGGCGATTTTCTCAGAAGGACAAGTATCGACGAACTTCCCCAGTTCATCAATGTCCTGAAAGGAGACATGTCCGTTGTCGGTCCTCGACCCCACATGCTCAAACATACCGAAGACTATACCAGACTTGTCGACCGCTACATGATGAGGCATGTTGTCAAACCCGGAATCACAGGCTGGGCACAGGTAAACGGCTACCGTGGCCTGACGGACGAACTCTGGAAGATGGAAAAACGTGTCGAATATGATGTATGGTATGTCGAAAACTGGAACTTCTGGCTCGATATGAAGATTATCGCACGAACAGTCATCAACGGCTTAAAAGGCGAAGAAAACGCGTTCTGAATGGCAAAGAATATCAAAACAAACGTGGCCCGGCTGCTTGACCGGGCACATATTCAATACGAACTGATTCCTTATCCGGTCGACGAGGAACACCTTGATGCCGCTCATGTGGCTGCCGCTGTCGGCGAAGATATAAACCGTGTTTTCAAGACTCTGGTCCTTCGGGGCGAGCCATCGTCAGTCGGATATTTCGTGTGCGTGATCCCCGGAAATAAAGAAGTTGATCTGAAGAAAGCCGCTCGTGCCATCGGTGCAAAAAAGGCAGAAATGATTCATGTCAAAGAGCTTCTTCCGCTTACCGGATATATCCGTGGTGGGTGCTCGCCGATCGGTATGAAAAAAACGTTCCCTACTTTTTTTCATACTACAGCCAAAGATTTCGATACAATCTATGTCAGCGCTGGCCAGCGCGGACTACAGCTGAAAATCTCGCCTCAGGATCTGGTTGACTATGTCGGTGCAACGGTCACCGAACTTGTGAGAGAGGAGGCTGAAGAATGAATACCAACGACGGGCGTCTTCTGACTCTTACGACTTTCGGCGAAAGTCACGGACCGGCACTTGGCGGGATTATTGACGGTTTTCCGGCCGGAATGACTGTCGACATCGATGCTCTCAACCGCTTCGTTGCCCGTCGGCGCCCCGGTCAGAGCACTCTGACAACGGCACGAAAAGAAGATGACAAAGTCGTTTTCCTGTCGGGTATGATTGACAATGTTACAACCGGTTCACCGATAGGCTTCATGATCGCCAACACCAACCAGCGTTCGGGTGACTACTCTGAAATTAGAGACGCCTATCGGCCGAGTCATGCGGATTATACCTATGACGTCCGTTACCACGGATTCTCCGATATTCGGGGAGGTGGCCGTTCGTCGGCCCGTGAAACCGTCTCAAGAGTTGTTGCCGGGGGGCTTGCGGTTCAGTATCTTGAAAAACAAGGAGTACAGATCCGAGCTTTCACGCGCGCTATCGGCGATATCAGAACCGATCTCGGCTGGGATGAGTTGAATCTATCGCTGACTGAATCAAACAGCGTCAGATGTCCCGATACCTCCGTCACAGGAAAGATGGAAGACCTTATCCTGTCGGTCAAGTCTAAAGGCGACACAGTCGGAGGTATTGTCGAATGTGTCATGACCGGAATCCCTTCCGGCCTCGGTTCACCTGTTTTCGATAAACTCAGTTCCCGGTTGGCCTCGGCGATGATGTCGATTAATGCCGCTAAAGGATTCGAGATCGGTGCAGGATTTGAAGGAACAAAACACCTCGGTTCTGAAATGAACGACAAATGGGTAAAAGCTGATGGTGACCCTCGCGGAATAAAGACGGTTTCGAATCATTCCGGTGGTATTCAGGGTGGAATCTCCAACGGCGAACCGGTCATTTTCCGAGTCGCGTTCAAACCCGTGGCAACCCTGCTCCAACCGATAATGACAGTCGACCGCCATGGAAATCCGGTCGAACTCAAAGCTCGTGGCCGTCATGATCCGTGCGTTGTTCCCCGTGCCGTTCCAATCGTCGAAGCGATGGCGGCTCTTGTCGTCCTTGACGAACTATTGATAGCAAAAGCCTACGGCATTATCTGATACGTCAGACATGGAATATTTTAAGTCCTACGCGTCTTTCCTCGCCGAACGATTTCCCGGACTTGGTAAAATCCAAAAGCTCGGTGTTTCGCTCGGAACCACGTGCCCGAACCGAGACGGCACGATTGGGCGCGGAGGTTGCGCTTATTGTAACAACGCTTCCTTTTCTCCCGATTATCAGTTAAAATCGCCCGACATAACCGCGATGCTCGAGCGTGGCAAGGACTTTTTCAGCAGGAAATATCCGGCGATGAAGTATCTTGCATATTTTCAGAGTTATACCAACACCCACGGAATGCCTATTGACCAACTGATGAAGGTCTATGAGGACGCCTTGCACGTTGACGATGTCGTGGGACTGATTATAGGCACACGTCCCGACTGCGTACCCGACGAACTGCTTGATAGGTTGGCCCGACTTAATCACGAGTATCCCGTTATGCTCGAATTCGGAGCCGAATCAAGCCACAATGTAACCCTTGAGAATGTAAACCGTTGTCATACATGGGAATGTACAGTCAATGCGGTCTATCGCGCCACTGAACGCGGTCTCTCAGTAGGACTTCATTTCATCATGGGCCTCCCCGGTGAGACGGAAGAAATGATGCTCGAGACCGTAAGGCGCGCTGTCACCTTACCGGTCGACACCTTGAAATTCCATCAACTTCAGATCATCCGAAACACCGCCCTCGAAAAGCGTTATCTGGCCGGTGATAGGGACCTAAAGCTCTTTACTGTCGATGAATATCTCGATCTGGTCGTGAAAATCATCGACCTTGTTCCTCATCATATCGCAATAGAAAGATTCGTTTCTCAGTCACCTCCCGGACTTCTCGTTGCTCCCCGCTGGGACTTGAAAAACTACCAGTTCACAAACTTGCTCAACAATCGCCTTAAAAAAGCGCACGAATCATGACCTGACGAAGAACTGGGGAACCTGTATTGAAGAATAAATTTTATCCAACGGTTTTTCGTAAAAACATACCGGTTAATGGTCTCTGTCTAAAGAATCTGTAAAATGTGTTAGCTTTCGAGGATTAGTGTTAATTACTAATCCGCGCGAGATTGTTATATTTGTGTCGTTGACTTGGAAGAATCTTATCATATAAATTTTAAAACGATCAAGCAATGACTAAAAAATTAATCATGACTGTTACGGTTACACTTGGAAGCATATTCTTAGCGCTGCTGTTAACGGCCCAATTACCAAATAAGGACAATCTATCAGCAAAAAAACAGATGAACACAGAAGGAAAGCAAATGCAAAATTACTCAGGCCAAGATTCTAAAAAACTCGTCGTGTTCTTTTCCCATGCCGGAGAAAACTACAACGTCGGTTATATCGAAAAAGGTAATACCCATATCGTCGCAGACATGATTGCTGACGCGATCGGCGCCGACCGTTTTGAAATCGTCCCTGAAAAGCCATATCCGGCTGACAGCTATGACGAATGTATCGAAATTGCCAAACGTGAAAAGCAGGCCAATGTTCGTCCTTCGATAAAAGGAGATATCCGGATTGAAGACTACGACGTGATCTTCCTCGGCTATCCGAACTGGTGGGGCGAAGTTCCTATGTGTGTCTATACCTTCATCGAAAAGCACGATTGGTACGGTAAAACAGTCTTTCCTTTTATAACTCACGAAGGTAGTGGCATGGGAGGTACTGACCGTAAAATTGCGACAGCCTGCAAGGGTGCGGAGGTTGCTGTCGGGAAAGGACTTGCCATTCAAGGAAAAATTGCACAGGAAAATCCGGAGGCAACCCGGAAGAGTGTCAATAACTGGCTGTCAGGACTAAAAATAAAATAACAGATTATGAAAAAGCCTTATATAATCTGCCACATGATGCAAAGCCTCGATGGTAGAGTTGACTGCGACATGGTTGACAAAATCAGTGGCGATGAGTACTACACTGCTCTGGATTCTTTGAATTGCCCTTCACATGTCGAGGGCAAGCACTCTTATCAGATTCATTACTGCGGTTTTGATGAATTCAAACCATCGGTAAAATGTAGTATAGGTAAAGAGACGTTCCATGTAGCTTCAAAAGCTGAAGGTTACAGCATTTCGGTCGATAGTCGTGGCACACTGCTTTGGGAAGGTACAGACAACAAAGACCGTCTCTGTATCGTCAGTGAACTGGCATCCCCCGAATATCTCGCCTATCTGAGAGACAAAGGGATTTCCTATATCGCTGTCGGCAAAGAGCATATTGATCTTCCGAGAGCCATGGAAATCCTTCTCGATGAGTTCGGAGTGGAACGGCTTGCTGTAGTAGGTGGCGGGAAAATCAACGGCGGTTTCCTTGCTGCCGGGTTACTCGATGAAGTAAGCG
>CAYVXC010000010.1:26471-29449 GCA_964454925.1 uncultured Bacteroides sp. | reverse complement strand
GTGAACTGCATTTCCCGGCGGATTATGTCATAGCTGTGACGTTCCGGACGGATGGATACAGACAACATCGGTGGATTAGTGTTGATTGTGCCTGTCCATGCAACCGTAAGAAAATTTGCTATTTCAGGTGTCGAACCACACGAAACCAATACGGCCGGAGCCGGGTAGACCATCGTTCCCGGCTTCCAAGATTCTTTTTCAAACATCTGTCGGTTCAGAGAATCGGAGCCTTATCGCCGTCGATAGCGTGGTTACAGTAATGACAACGAATCACGACTTTAGGAGAGCGTTGAACCACATGGAATTTTGTTGTCATCGGTTCGTTGTTGGTTATGCACTTGGCGTTCGGACACTTCACGATGCCGGTGATGGTTTCCGGAAGAACAACCGGACGTTTTTCGGCAACCTCATAGTCGCGGATTGTGTTGACAACCGCTGTCGGAGCGATAATGGCGATTCGGTTGAGAACGTCTTCGGGAAACTCGACATCAGCGACTTTAATGATTCCTTTCAGTCCGAGTTTTTTACTTTTTAGATTGTAACCAATCGTTACGTTCGAATTTATATGCTTGATGTCAAGAATTTTGACGGCCTGAAATAGAGCCGATGACGGAATGTGGTCAATGACGGTTCCGTTTTTAAGAGCGGCCACCGCAAGTTCTTTCTTTTCGTTCATGATTTTGCGGACGATTGGTTTGACGAATTGTTTGCTGATGCAGTTGGATCAATGCCAAGTGCTCGACAGATGATAGCCTGACGCGCAAAGACCCCGTTACGGGCCTGTTCAAAGTAATATGCTTTCGGGTTGTCATCAACATCGGGGTTGATTTCGTTTACACGGGGAAGCGGGTGAAGGATTCGGAGATTCGGGCGAGCATCGGCTAACATTGCGTTATGGAGTGAATAAAGATCTTTCACTTTTTCATACTCCATTATGTCGGTAAAGCGTTCGCGCTGAACGCGGGTCATATAGATAATATCGCTCGAATTGATCACTTCGGGTGAAAAATCGGTGTGTTCGGTGTACTTGATTCCGTGTTTATCGAGGAACTTCTTGTATTCGACGGGCATTTTCAACTCTTCACATGCCACGAATCTGAAAGTAGGATTGAAGTATTTCATCGCCATCAGAAGCGAGTGGACTGTGCGGCCATACTTCAGGTCACCGACAAGCGTAATAGTCAGATTCTCGAGAGTACCTTGAGTCTTGTATATCGAGTAGAGATCGAGCATGGTTTGTGAAGGATGCTGGTTCGCACCGTCACCGGCATTGATGACCGGAACATCGGTCACCTCGGTAGCGTAGCGCGCGGCCCCTTCGAGATGATGGCGCATTACGATCAGGTCTACGTAGTTTGCTACCATCTTAATGGTGTCTTTCAGTGTCTCACCTTTTGAGGTAGAGGTCGCTGCCGGGTCAGAGAAACCGATTACGCGACCGCCCAGACGGTTTACAGCAGTTTCAAAACTAAGGCGTGTGCGGGTCGAAGGCTCGAAAAAAAGAGTAGCCACAACTTTTCCGTCAAGAATTTTATGGTTTGGATTTTCTTCGAAAAAGCGGGCTTGCTCAAGGAGATTCAGTATGGTCTCGCGCGATATATCGTCGATTGATACAAGACTGTTGGTTTCCATCGTGAAATGATTGGTTTAAAAGTTTTACAAAGATACTCACAATTCGCGAAACAACCGCCACCCCTGTCACAAAATTTTTAATCACTGTGTTTAATGCTCCGTAATACAAAAACCGTCAGGGATATTTGGTTATTAGATGAAGATTAGCTATATTTGCATTAATAATCCTTAAATCGGGCATATCAATATAACCAATCAATCAACCAAGTCATAATGCGTAAACTAATATTTCTGATTTCTCTTCTTTCATTCATAGCCGTTTCTGCAGCCGTTGACGATAATGTTGTCATCAGTGATTGCTCTGTCAACTACAAACTTAAAGCGGCCAAAGGCCGACTGGCGTCGGTCAAAGTCGAAGATAATACACATTATCTGGCAACTCGTGCCGATGATAAGATTATAGCTGTCACATATTATAATGATGCTATAAAGATCGATAAGGCGTCTGCTCCTGATGCACGTCCGGTTTACAGGTCGTGGGAAGATGAAGACGAATTTTTTACCGGATCGAGAATATGTGCGCTGCCGGTATCTCTCAAAAAGGGTAATCCGGTGAAAGTTGTTTTTGAGCGGACCTTTACCGAGCCGGAACAATTCACCGACGTTATGTTGGTTAAACCACGTTTCAAAACGCTCAATTCGACCTATCGCTTCTTTGTTCCGGCTGAACTGAGCGAGACAATCAAACTTACGCCTCATAATCTCCCCGACGGTGTGGAAATGATATCAGAGACAGCCAAAAACGGAGACCGTGTCTACACTATAAATATTAAGGATAATCCTCCTTTTAAACATGAAAAACTGAGTGCATCATCTGAGACTTTTGCTCCGCGAGTAGAAGTGTCGGGATATTTCGCAGATACTGATGCTCTCTATGATTATCTCCATGCTAAATTGAACGATGACGAGCAGTCTGAAAAAGTTGCTCAGTTCGCTCGCGAAATGTGTGTCGGACTTGATTCCGATATTGATAAGATTGACACAATCGCATCTTGGGTAAGAAATAACATCAGGTATGTGGCAATTGAACATGGTGAATATGGCATGAGACCGGATGATGCGGAAGCTGTTTTTGACAAACGCTACGGCGACTGCAAGGGCTCGGCCAATCTTATCCGTGTAATGCTGAAATCAGTAGGAATTGACGGGCGTCTTGTCTGGATCGGAACCGAAGGCGACGTGACAGGTTCGTGGACCGAACGGCCATCGCTTTCTGCCGGTAACCACATGATTGCGGCCGCAATCCTTCCCGATACCACTGTTTTTATCGATGGTACAATCACAAATGCTCCAAAAGGTCTCATTCCGTCTTCGATAGCCGGCCAGGAATGCCTGATTCAGAACGG
>CAYVXC010000010.1:19120-26371 GCA_964454925.1 uncultured Bacteroides sp. | reverse complement strand
GTCAGAACATTATCGTCGGGAAAGACTTATCTTCAGATGCGTCCGCTACGGGCAGCCTACTATCCTCGCCTGGATGCGAAAGAACGTCATAGTCCGATCGATTTAGGCCGTAAGAAGAATTTCGAGACACGTTTGGTCTGTCAGGTCCCGGATGAGTACAAGATTGAGACACTTCCCGAACGTCAGACGATCGATTCGCCATGGTTCAAGGGATTTGTGGAATATTCACTGGCCGATGACGGAAAGACAGTGGTATGCAATGCGAATCTGAACTGCATCAAGTGTGATGGCCGGAGTGACGAAGTGGAACGGTGGAATGAAGCTGTCAAAGAAATAGAAAAGGCTTCAGGAACACCAGTTATACTGACAAAACTTCAAAATGAAAATTAATCTTAACCATTAAATATATGAATACATTGAAAAGCTATTCAAGGATTGGTATGCTGGCGGTCGCGATAGTGACGGCGACGTTGTTCACCACTGCCGGTGCGGGCATAGATAAGAAATTCTATAAGAAAGTTGCCGAAGATGTCTGGTCAAAGTCAGATGCTATTTTCAACCCGGCGACCGTGATACCCGATTCGCTTCTTGAAAATAATTCAGCCGTTATCATTGCCTGGTCAGATGATATAGATGTTGACCACGTGGCTCAGCCCACTCCTTACAAGGCGTCGGGCTTGACAAACCGAATCAAAAAGACCCACGTGAAACACATGATGATCAAACTGCTTGATCAGAGTGCTATCGAGGATAACAGCGAGTTTAAATTCGGATTGAACGGGGAGGTGTCAATCATGTCGCGTCTGCTTGTCTATCAGCTAAAGAGCGCTTTCGGTGCACGAATCCACAAACCCGACGGACGTATTGTCGACATCGATCTTTCCGATGCTATCGAGGTCGGTGAAGGCAAGAAGGGAAAAGATTATAAATCCTATAAAATCGCCATTCCCGGTCTTGAACCGGGAGATATCCTCGAGTATTTCAATTTTGAAGACGAGATGGTCGAATCTTCAAATCTTGATCCTGACGATGTCCTTCTATGTTCCACTTATCCGGTCATGAACCGTCATCTGTCTGTAACGACCAATCCGGCTATGACTGTCGAATATAAAGGTTATAACGGAGTCCCTAATCTAAGCCGTGGGGAGAACGAGAAAGGCCGTCCGACCGGAACCCTTAATCTCACAAATATTCCCGGCGTGAATTTCAAACGTTTTACGATGACCTATCGTCAGGTACCTTTCGTTCGCTTCCAGTTCCTCAACAATACCCGCCCCGGAATCATAGCCCGTAATTCTCGTGCAGGGGGTCTTTACGGTAATATCCACGCCGGAAAGATCATTTCCGAACTTGGTGACTATATCACTGAGGCTGAATATGATTGCCCGATCAACGGGAAGGCGGTCAAACTTGTGAAGGATAATTTCATAAAGCAAAATCCCGAAGCGACTCCGCGACAGATTGCTGACGCAGCATGGATGGCAGTCAACTATTATGACCGCACGGCAAAGAATAAAGAAGAAGGTACATCGGGCCAGTTTGAACGTGCGCTTGTCTTTACCGATGTATTGAAAAAACTTAAAGTATATCCCGAAACTGAACTTGGCATCGGCATTCTTAATCCGCGTAGCGATGTTCCGACAAGGGACATCTCAGCGTGGGATGAATCTCGGTTCGTGATTAAAACCCCCGATGCTCTTTATTTCATGCCTTTGACCGGAGGGATTGCTCCCGGTGAAGTTCCGGGGCGCTATAAAGGTGAAACGGCAGCAATTTTTTCAGGGGATCGCAAGAAGCTTTCGAGTCAGAAGATAATCGGTGAATATACCGTTCCCGGAAAAAAAGTGACTGAAAACAGCGGAATTTTCCGTGATACAGTGACCATTGTTAATGATGACCAACTTTTAGTTACTTCTTCGGCTTCATTTACCGGTGCGGTAAAATCAGACATGGAAGACCTGATTAATGATATGGAATGGATCCGCGATGTTGAAGATTACTTTAAGATGTCGAACGACAAACGCTATAAAAACAAGAAGTATGACAGGGCAGGTCGTCCTGACGAAATTAAGAAAACGTTGAAAGAATATGCTAAAAATTTCTATGGAGCAGAACCTGATAGTGTCAAAACTGTTATTGTCTCTTCCCATGGCATTACTCCCGACAACACATCTCTGACATATTATAGTGAAAGTGAGTTCTCAGGTCTGGTCGAACGGCTTGGTGACGATATCAGTATTTCAATCGGGCGTTTGACGGGGATGCCTAAACCTTTGACTGATAGTGAGCGCAAACGTCTGCTCGATGTAATGCTTCCGTTCATCAGTCAGGAAACTCATATCATACTCGTCAAGGCCCCCGAAGGTTATAAATTCGATGAAGCTTCAGTTAATTCGCTTGCGCGAAATGTCAGCGAAACCGTCGGTCAGTTCCTTGCTGATCCGAAGATTACAGACGATGGAGATCTCCTTCTAAGCACAGCGGTCAAGTACAAGTTTGCGGATGTTCCCCTCAGTCACTGGCCCTCATTCATGAATCTGATAGATCAGGCTGCCGCATTTGGCGACGCAACCGTCATCCTCGTCAAAAAGTAAAATTTGACAATGTAGATATAAGTGAGAGGGGTTCCGGTATAATGGAGCCCCTCTCTAACAATGTAAGGATTTTTATTTCAGTATGTCGAAGTTTTCAGCGAGGACTTCGGTTATAGTCCGTTTGATTGCTGACCGATCTTCCCAATAACGGGTTCTCAACTTTCCTTCGATCATCATGCGTGTTCCTTTTCTGATATAGCGCTCGGCAATTTCCGCATTCCCGTCCCACATCACAATGTTGTGCCACTCTGTGCGTTCGGGAATCTCAGTTCCGTTTGGGAGACGGCGGGCACGCTCGGTCGTCGCAAGAGTGAACGAGGCAACCGGACGTGTCTCTACATATCTGATTTCGGGATCACGGCCGACATAGCCGAGTAAAATGACCTTGTTCATGCAGAAAGTATGTTTTATTCAGATTCGGGAGCTGAATGATATTCAATTAGACCCGGGAGTGAATATTTGGTGATTTTGCTGATTTCCGCATTAAAATCACGGGCGACCTGACGCAGAACGCTTTCAAACATGACACATGTCGAGCCTACGAAACAAAGGGGCCACGATTTGAAGTCATAATGGATGATGTTGCGTTTGAAAAATTTCATCAGAGACCGATAGACAAGATCTGCAACGTAAGGATGGTCGAGATGGGCTTTGAGAAAAGGCGCGTACTGAGAGAGCTGTCGTTGGGGTAGGGACGCTGTGTACACTTGATCAAGTAGCATGTTTGCTGTCAGCTGGTATTGATCATAGAAAGCATCCCGGAGTTCAACGGGAGCGATTTCCTTTAGCAGATCGGCGATGAATTTCTTTCCCATATAGGAATTGGAGCCTTCGTCACCAAGGATAAATCCGAGTGGAGCTACATTCTTAGTGATTTCGCGGCCATCGTAGAGGCACGAGTTGGACCCGGTGCCAAGAATACAGGCTAATCCGGGCTGACGGACAAGTAGTCCCCGGGCAGCCCCCAGAAGGTCAGATTCGACTGTAACCGGAGTCTTGAACTGGGCAATCAGCGACGACTCCATGATTTTATTTTTCTCTTTGTTCGCGCAACCTGCGCCGTAGAAATAGACATGATCCCACCGGCGACGGAAAAAGGCATCGGGTAGTTCGAGTCTGATGATATGAGAAATTTCCCGTCGCGATTGGAAAAACGGGTTAACACCGGTTGTGAAGGCATGTTCGATGACATTCGGGCCATCGATAAGAGCCCACTCGGTACGGGTACTGCTACTTTCAGCTATTATTTTCATCTGATCGGCTGTAAAAATCCCCGAACCCGGCAGAAAATCCGGGTCGGGGAGGGTTTATAGTCGGAAAAATCAATAAGCGTTGACTTTAACAGTGACGTCGTTGACAGTCACGATATAGAGGCCGGGGGCAACGGAAACAGATGTATTGCCGACTTTGGCAGCAATCTGACGGCCGTCAACCGAAACCACTTTAACTGAGGCATTGTCAGGCGCACCAGAAACGGTAATCATTCCGTTGGCAGCTTCGACACGGACTGCGTTTCCGTTGACGGTGATGTCGGAGACGCCTGTCTGTTCAAGGAATACCATGTTATCAACGGCGAACGAACCTTTCTGAGTGATGGGACTTTCTTTTTGAACCAAACGTACTTCGCTCAGAAGGAAAGGACAGAATTCGGGATCGAGCTCGTCAAGCGAGATTTCGCGGTACTGCCATCCGAGGAAATCGAGATCAGTAACTTTCGCATATTTTG
The DNA here is from genome assembly GCA_964454925.1 of uncultured Bacteroides sp. Lineage (GTDB taxonomy): Bacteria > Bacteroidota > Bacteroidia > Bacteroidales > Muribaculaceae > CAG-873. The sequence continues at coordinate 22,051 of CAYVXC010000010.1, read as the reverse complement.
TGCTTGCACCTGATGCTACACCGATATAAAGTTCGTGGTTGTTGAAGTCACCGTTGATATACATGCCGATGCGGTCACCCTGGTTGAACTGAACGGGTTCACCGTTGTACTTCCACACAATCTCTCCGCCATGATTATCTGCGAACTGGTAGCCGAACTTTCCGGAAGCTTTTCCGAAGAGTTTCGCTGCTGTCGATTTGATTGCAGTCGGAGTGGTTGAGGTGATGCCGTTGGTTTTGGCGGGATCATATTCGAAGGGATTGACTTCTTCGAAATCGTTGATCAGTTTTGCATCGTCAGATGCACCGGCGACTGTCGCATCGATGGCTGTGAATTTCGTGACAACGTCGTTGACCAGGGGAAGTGATTCGCGGTCGCGGAGTTCACCCGATACTTTCACGGTGTAAGTTTCACCGGGAACGAGATCGCCCTGGATAGCCAGGAGAGCGTTTCCATAACCATTTGACAGCTGATTGAATTTCGAAGAACGTTTGTTTACGGTCAGATTCTTACCGTTAGCATCGGTTACCGAAACCAGATCATAGATTTTAGAGTAGTCGATCGATTTGTCAAAACGGAATTCGAACGAGGGCGATGCGTAGTGGATGCTGCCGCCGTCGGCCGGGAAGCGGTCGATGAGTTCGAGACGGTTACGGTTGAGAGTTGCGAAGCTGAACGTAAGCGGGGCCTGAAGGTTGGGTTTTTCGAAATAGCCGTCGGGAGTTTTCGCTTCGGTTGTGACATTCACGGTATAGGTGATATTCGGGTCGAGCGAAAGGCTGGGAATGAAAGAAACCTTGCGGTATGAATCAGAATAGACAAAATAGCCGTCTACAGGAGGATTAATTGAAAACGCACGCTCGAAAGCCTCAGTATCGACGTCGGTGTTGAACGTCATATCGATAGTAGAAGCACACGAAACCGTTTCTCCTTCTTTTACGTTGGGCGAATAAGAAGTGATTTCGAGAGAGTAGGGGCGTTTAAGAGTCAGAGGCATGTCCTGATAAGTGACTTCGTTGGCCTTGACGGTTACGGGAGTAGTCTCGGTATAGTAGTCAGAACGGTATGCACGGACACTGTAGTTGCCGGGTTCGACGTTACGGAATACAAAAACGCCGTTGTTGTCTTTGTCAGTCACGCGAGTCTGCACCACTTTGCCTGATTCGTCAAGAAGTTCGACGGTCGCGGTATTGAGCGTAGCGAGGCAGTCGCGGCCATAGCGGTGGAAGGTAACGGGCATATAGAGTTCACGGAGGTTGTGGTTGTCGTGGACGATACCGGCTACATTACCGGTGGTGAAACGGTCTTCGGTGTTTTCGAATTCCATGATTGCCCGAACGAAGTGCCATGCTTCAAGATACCAGTAGTCATCATTCATCAGACGGTGAGCTTCGGGACGATGCTCGTGCATCCCGCCCTCAGAGAGAAGACCGACAACATAAAGAGTGCGGAGGACTCCGAGACCGCCTTGCCACATATTCTGATAGAAAGTGAGGTCACCTTCGACATAACGCGAAGTACGGGTCCAGACGGGAAGCTGATTCGAAATCAGATTGTCAAAAAGAATGTTTGACAGAGTGATGTTTTCGGGATAACGGGGCACTCCGATTTCGTTCTCACGATAGAGCATTATGGGATAGTTGACATCCTCACCGGCATTGGAGTGGATAGAGAAGAAAAGGTCTGCACCGAAAGCGTTGGCTTCGGCTGCGATACCCGACAGCGAGCGGTCGTCGGCTTCGGTATTTTTTGTACGCGAGAGCATCGGAGTCGCACCCAGATCTTTCAGGATGTGATACATGTGGAGACCTTTGTAGAGGTTCGATTTCGATTCCCAATAACCGTTTGAATCGTTTTGTTCGTAGGGATAGATCTTAATCGGACGGTCGTTTGATGTGTAACCGCCGTGGCCGGGATTGATATATATTTTCAGATCGCTCATTTTTTTTGCCGATGCCGAGGGAGCGATTACACCGCCGGCGACAAAAGCAATGGCAAGACCTGCAATAGTTTTATTAAGTTTCATTATGGACTGTTTGGTTTATAAGTTAGTTGAATCCATTATTTTGTTACCGTCACCGAGTACATCTCGCCGTTGAGAGTTGTGTAGACAACGGTCGAGTTGGCTGCTGAAGCTTCGCCTACGAGGACTTCGGGAGTCGTGATGTCGGTAGTTTCACCTGACACCATATCGTAAGCTTTGAGAGTTGAGTCGAGGATGGTGTAACCGTCATCGTGGCTCGTTACGAAAGAAATGATGTCGTTGGAAACCCAAGCGGGGAAATCCGCTTTGTCAGCAATTTTTACAGGGTTAGATCCGTCGGCATCGGCTATGAAAAGTCCCTGGAAAGGTTCTACAAACAAAAGACGTTTTCCATCGGGGCTAAGAGACGGCCACAGGTAGGAGTGAGCATCGGGGAGAGGAGTGATTTCAGATTTTGAAGATCCGTCAGAAATAACGATCGAGCAGAAATTTGACTTTGCATAGCGCGCGATAGCAGCCGAGGCGTTCAGGTCAATATCAGCACGTGACATGGGTGCAATCTCGCTTTTCTTTCCGTCAGCGATGGTGAAAGAACGGACATCACGGTTCATCAGACCGTCAACAGTTTTAGCGGTCTGATAAATGATGGTTTTGCTGTCAGCAGAGAAAACAGGTGAAAAACCTGCTCCGCGTACATCGTTTTCAATTGTCACTACTTTCCCGTCTGCAACAGAAAGCAGATTGAGCCCGGTCTGGTCATCGGCACTGAAAAGCACCATAGAGCCATCGGGCGACATTACAGGGTTGTGAGCCGGCGCATCACCGGTGGACAGTCTCACTGGAGCGGATACATTGACTCCGGCAGCTGCAGAAAGAGCAGAACCGAGGATAGCCAATGATGCCAAAATTCGATTGTTCATATCAGGTTAAGTTTAAGTGAGTTCAAA
>CAYVXC010000010.1:1515-19020 GCA_964454925.1 uncultured Bacteroides sp. | reverse complement strand
TATTTTCGAGATTTAAGCCACTTTACTATAATAGACCTCATATCAAGTTCTGATGCCAACCAGAATTTGATATGTTACATTGAACAGAGTATTTGTGTCTGTATAATGATGATGCTTAATCTCTTTGGCTTTAAGTGTTTTACTGTCGTAGCTTGATTATTTAGTGTTATTGGTAAATTTTGAGGTAAATCAGCAACCTTGAATAACCTCAATCACTGCATATTCATACCCAAAATATCCCTCTACTTTTAACTTTCTCTTATGCCCTGTCCTATTCGGCTCGGCTGTTATTGTGAAATATGTGTTACTTCGTATATACTCTACCTGAAGCCAGTCATAAGATACTGTCATGGTGGGAGCATTATCTATTTTAGGAGCATATTCATCAGAACCATCACGAATTATAATATATGAAAAAGAGTCGGCTCCGAAAATCTTCTTTGTTCCGCCGTCACTTGGTAATTCTACGCATTTAGGGTAACCATTGTTGGCTTCATGAAAGCAGGAAGATAAAAGCAATAGAAATGTAATCAACAGAGAAATAATCTTTTTCATAAGATCAATATGTTATGACTTTTAAAAAATGATTATAATGAGTCTATTTTTTAGGGAATGAATCATTATCGTATTCAACTCTTGAGTCATTTAATTTAAAGACTTGAATCGATTATTTGTGAAAAATGATTGATGAAAAATATGGAAAGTCCCCCGGCTCACATTTGAAGAGTGACCGCCGGGGAACATTATTTTAGGAAGGATTAGTGAGCGATACGTACTTTGCGGGCTTCGTGTACATTGGCGGTTTTGATGATGACAATGTAAGTGCCTTCGGGGATTTCGCTAACGTTGAGAACGTTTCCACCGGTAGAGGCAACTTTCGAGCCGTTGAGCGAAATCAGATCGAGGCCGGTAATAAAGCAACCGGCGTTAGCGATGAGATATTCGCTTGCAGGGTTAGGATAAATGGTGAGGGATTCAATGACAGCATCTTCAACACCGCTGGTTTCGCTTGCAAGAACGTTGTCAACAGTGAATTTACCTGTTTTACTCATCTGGCTGGCATTCTGGGCAAGTTTGATACCGGTGAGACGGGCAGGACCTTCGATGGTGGCAGGTACTTTGATGTATTTCCAGCCGAGGAAGTCCATTGTACAGACGGGGATGTACTGAGTAGCGGTTTCACTTGTCAGTTCGAGGTAAACGTTGTTGCCGGTCAGGTCGCCGTTGATGTGTACGCCGATCGTTGATTCGGGCAGAATAGCGGTGTCATCGCTCGATGTGCGTGAGAACAGAGCTTCACCGCCTTCGAAGTCAGAGAACGAGTAGTTGAAGGTGGTAGCGTTGTCGCCGAAAAGTTTATCAGTCGATTTGGCAACCGAAGCAGAAGCGACTCCGTTCGAAGCATCAGCTGTGAAAGAGTAGGATTCGGTGTTGGCCATATCGTCAACAACCTGAAGAGTCGGTTTAGCTTCTCCGGCATCAACAGCCTTGAAGGTTACCGAAACGGGAGCCTGGATAGTGATTCCGTCTTTGTCGGCCATCTGACCTGAAACCTCTACAGTATATGTTTCACCGATGGTCAGGTCTTTGGCGAGAGGAATACGGAAGAAACCATACTCGCTGCCTTTCTTCGAGTTGGACATGCCGCGTTTGTTGAACGAGACTGTATTTCCCTTGCTGTCATGAGCCGTAACTTGGTTCAGGATAGGTGTAGTATTGGGGAACTTGTCGAAACGGAATTCGATTGTAGCGTTCTGGTAGTGTACTTCGTCGCCGTCTTTGGGGAAATGGCCGAGGATCGTCATGAAGTTACGGTCAGTAGTCTTGAAACTGAATGACATGGGTTTTTCCATGCTAAGCCCGTCGGGATGGGCGGCCTCGGTTCCGATTGTGACTGTGTAGACAGTCGAAATGTCATAGGGAGTGGTGGGGGTGAAGACCATGCGGTAGTTGAGGTCTTCCCAGGTGATGACACCTTCAACGGCAGGTTCGATTTTGAATGCTTTTTCAGTAGCTTCCATATCCATGTCCCAGTTGAACTGGACCACGATGGGGGTATTACAGAGCACTTCTTCATCGCCGTCCTTCCAGACCGGTGAATAAGAAACTACTTCGGGGGGAGTGGAACGAACCTTCGCCATCTTCATGTTGGCGTAAGAGATTTCGTCGGCAGTAACAGTTACTGTTTCTTCTACGGGATAGTGGTTTGCTTCGGTTGCGCGGACAGTGTAGGTTCCGGGCTGAAGATTCTTGAAGAGATAGAAACCGTTTGTGTGGATCGGGTGAGTGGTATAAGTGTCGAGGACTTTACCATCCTTGTCAAGCAGCTCGACCTTCGCTTCCTGAATGGTTGCGAATTTGTCATCGCCAAACATGATATAGTCACCTTCACGGGGCACGCGTGTGTCGTTGAGACGACCGGCGATAGCACCGACTTCGAGACCGGGAACATCGAAATATTCATCGACGGTTTTGCGGAAGTGCCATGCTTCCATCCAACAGAAGTCATCGCTCATCAGACGGTAGGCTTCGGGAATATAGTCATGGAAAGAACCTTCAGACAGCATCGAAGTTTTGTTTTGGCCACGAAGAGCTCCGAGACCTTGGGTTCCCCACGATTTATAGAACGACCAGTCACCGCGACAGTTTTCGGTTGTCTGAGTCCAGTAGGTTGCCTGATTCTTAAGAAGCTGACGGTTCAGAATCTGACAGAGTCGGAGAGAACCTTCAACCTGAGGTTCGTTGTCATATCCGCGGAAAAGCATTAGCGGGAAGTTGCGGCGTTGGACTACACCGGTAGCATTTGAGTGGATCGAGAAGAACAAGTCTCCGCCAAAACGGTTCGAGAGGTTCACGATTGTCGACAGACCGAGGTCATCCGCTTCAGTATTGGTGACACGCGACATCTCGACGGTATAACCCTTGGCTTCGAGCATGTCGCGGAGTTGAAGACCTTTTGAAAGGTTCGAGTTGGATTCCCAGTAACCATTCGGGTCGCCCTGTTTATAGGGCTCGATGACAACGTTACGGTCATTTGACTCGTGGCCACCGTGGCCGGGATTGATATATACTTTGATACCTTTGGCATCACGGGCGCTGCCCGAGATAACCGCGCCGGCAGCGAGAATGGCTGTGGCCAGATATTTTGCTTTCATAGTTAATTCGGGCGATTTATTCGTTAATTATTTCGAGATTGATCTGATAGAGGCGGCCGTCGATGGTTGAGTAAACGACCTTGCCGGCTTCGGCAGAAGCGGCGGGAGAGAAGGTCATTGATTCGGGCTTGGTCAGGGCTTGAGTCTTAGAACCGTCAACGCTGAGCAGCACGATCTGTGACGAATGGTACTGATGACCGTCGTCGGTCGAGTTCTGGGCCACGATATAGTCGTTGCCAAACCAAACGGGAGCTTCATAATTACCCGGACGGGCGAGAATGTTTCCGTTAAGGTCTGTGACAATAATTCCGACACCGGCCGCAAAGAACATCACTTTTTTGCCATCGGGACTTACCGACTCCCATGTGTAACCGGCGAATGAGGGTACCGGGCTGTAAGATTTGCCATTGATAATGATTGTGGAACCTTTGGCTTCGACAACGGGCGAAGAAAAGGTTACCTTGCCGTTTTTGTCAAACTGTGCTGTCATAGCTTCGTTAGAGGTCGCTTTGACCGGGGTCACCACACCAGCTTCCATGTCGTAGGCACGCAGGTTGGTGTGATCGACGTCAGAAAACAGAACCGTACTTCCGTCGTTGCTGAGAACGGGGTTGTACATCGCGCTTTCCTGACCCTTGAGGATCGGTTCGGGAGTTGATACCCTCGCGATCTGGGCGTGACCCGCCGCCAGTCCGGCAACTGCAGCCAACACCACTGAGATTGTTTTTTTATTCATTAGGATTCAAAAGGTTTGAAATTATTTTACAATTTTTTTGAACGATTTGTTGCCCTGGCGAACGATGTAGAGACCGGGAACAAGTTCGTCTGCATTTACTCGACGGCCCTGGAGGTCAAAGTAAACAGGAGCACATTCAGAATCGTTACCTTCAACAATCACCGACTGAACAGCGCTGACGTGTTCGTAATAAGCGGCGAGCATGGGAATGTCAATTTTATAACCCGAGGCTACAGCATCGCCAAGAGCAAAAGCGATTGATTTGAAGGTGATAGGATAGGTGATCAGATCTTTTGCATCGGCAAAGTCGCTGATGTCAAAACGAATGGTGTTATTCTCGTTGGCTTTGAGATTGAGGTTGTCTTTGGCCACAGCCACACCGCGATCAACGTTAGCGGGGAGAAGCGTGAGAGTGATCGAGTTGATTATCGATTTGCCGGGATTAAGTGTGATTTCAAAAGCGTCGGGCAGACTGTAGAGGACGGCGTCGCGAGAAAGAGTGACTTTAGTGCCGCGGGTAGACGATACCTGATATTCAAATGAAAGGCCGGAGAGTTTGTCACCTGCGTTTTCGGTCACGGTCCAGTTCTTGGTGCCGGTTCCGGAAGCCTTCCATGACGAACCTTCAGCGGCGAAGTTCATCGCGCCGAGATAATTATCTTCAGGAATCTGGACAGTAACAGTTGTTGCATCAGAGAAATCGCCGATTTTGGCGGTAATATCACATGTGCCGTTCTTATAACCACGGAGAAGACCGTTTGCATCAATGTTAGCAACGTCGGGATTCGATACCGTCCAGTTGATTGAAGCGGGATTGTAGGTGAATACATTGCCGTCAACAGTAGCGGTTACTTCCATCGGATACTCGAACACATGGTTGATTACGATGGGTTTGATGCGAAGTGAAAGTTCGGATTCAACAATGGTGATGGGTTTGGTCACGGTTACATTGCCGTATGTAGCAGTCAGTGCTGTAGTCATTCCCTGACCACCGGCAGTGTAAGTTCCGCCCTCACATGTGCCTGCTTCAGCGGGACAGCTGAGGACAGCTTCCTTAAAGTCATCGTTTACAACTGCGCCATACTGGTTGAACGCAATGATGCGCGGAGTAGATGTGGCGTAGATAGGAGATTTAAGCTCGTAGTCATAGAATTCGAGACGAGCCACGGTGTTGTCTTCGGGAGCAATAGAGTAGGCGAGCATTCCGTTTGCAACTGCGCGGGGATTGCTTTCGGTAGTTTTGTTAACGATGCGGTCCCCAACAAACATCTCAGCCGAACCGCCGGCATCGAAGTTGGTCATGTTGGTACATCCGAAGTGTTTTGCGATCTCACACATGACTGTTGTTGAGCATCCTTTTGACGAGCCATATACGGGGTCGGTCGCTTTGTCTATGACAATGACATATAGAGTCTTCTTGTCTTCCGAAACACCATATCCGGTACGGCTATAGACCTGACTGTTATATGTCTCAGAGGTAGCGTAAGATGTCATTTCGCCGTTTTTCATAACCTGAGCGTTACCACCGATCAGGTTTTTCATCTTGATTTCGGTACCGGTCGAGTTGATCCAGCTGTAGCGGACAGTGATAACATCGCCGGCTGCAAGTTTTGCCAGAGCGGCCGCATTATTGCCACGACCAACCAGCGCGAGGTCGTACGTGCCGAGAGTTCCGTTGCCGCTGTTGGTCTTAACCTCTTTGACGGTGAATGCCATCGGATCGCCGGCACTCCATTTCTCGCCTTCGTTCATTGTTAAATAAACTTCTGTTGCGTCGCCGTTTACAACCTCAAAATGAAGTTTGCTGTCACTTCCGGTATAGGGATTGACACATTTGAATGTACGAGTAGGACCATAGAAAGAGTTGTAAAGGCCGATTTCACCGTCGCGGACAACCTTGTTACACTGATAGATTTCCAGACTGTCGGTCTTGGCGCTTGTAATCCATCCGGCCCAAGAGAAGCCATTGTTGCTGTATGCCTTCCCGCTTTCGCTGATACCGACAATACCGGTGTGTTTCAGACCACCGTTGTACTTGTCGGCTTTCGAGTTGGTTTCAGTGATGATTTTACCGTTCTGGAGGTTGCCGTTATAGGTAACGCCTACCATCTGGTCTGAGTACGGAGGCTGACCGGAAACGCACCAGAAGTTTGCATTAGCACCGGCCAGAGCGACATGGCCCGGTTTGGTCTGACGTTTTGCAGCCGTGACAAGGCTTTCAGTACCATAAAGACGGTCGTTGGCTTGAGTCACTTCGACCGAGTTATACGGGTTGGTGACGTCGATTCGGAGAAGATTTACATTCAGGGGATATGAAGGGAGTCGGAGACGGGTGTAACGAACACCGGGACCGAGATCGCGATCAATGAGGAACGAGACATCATAGTCTGAACCGCCGATAGTTATAGATTCGGCAAAAGCCGTCGATGTAGTAAACATGACAGCTCCAAGAAGAAGTTGTAAAGATTTCTTCATGCTGTAATTGATTGGTTGAGATTGTATTAAAGAGAAAAATATTAATTCAAGGTCAAATCGGTTAAAACGACGCAAAAGAGGTCGATCAACCACTATGCAAAGATAACCCAAATTATTGTAACTACCGCTTAAAAATCGTTAAAAACACATAAATTCAGCGATATACGCCATTCAGCCGCATCTCTTAGTCTTGGAGATGCGGCTGAATGGGGGTATGAAGAACCGGGAATTAGCCTACATAGAAAAATCTGGCGACCATTTCCGCCATTTTTTCAGGGTCGGCTTTGGCTGCTTCAGTCTCGGCTTTGTCAAATGATCTGAGGTTTGCCAGTATTCCGTCAATCATGGCATGATCGAAAACGTCTTTTGCTTCGAAAATAGAACGTAACTCCTCGAGAGCATCGGCAGACGAGGCACAATCGACCGGTAGGCTGGCAAGTTTGTCGAGAACTGATTTATTATCGCTCTGATGAATGTTGACGTCGACGTATGTCTTTTCAGCAATTTCGAGGGCATCATCGAGCTCGAAACCGAGGCGGATGGCAACAGCCAGGGCAGCGAGTAACAGATAGATGTCGGCCGAACAGTCGGCTGAACGGATTTCGACGGTCTGTTTCAAAGACGTGTCGAGCGACAGGGGTTCTGAACCCGGATTTAGGATAGCTGACATATCAGTGTCGGCGGTCCATCCGAGCGGAACACGGATGAGGACCGAACGGTTACGGTCTCCCCAACAGATGTTTGTCGGAGCTTCCTGATGGGGAACAAGTCGGAAATAGCTTGTCGGGTTGGTGTTCCCGAAAGCGGTCAGAGCCGGTGCAAGCGTAATCAGACCGGCTATAGCCCTACGTGCTTCTTCGCTCAAACGGCGGTCTTTGTCGAGCATTCGGCCATGTCCCGCTGCATCTACGAGTCGCATGTGGACATGGAGTCCTGAACCGGCTTTTCCTACAGTGATCTTTGGCGCGAATGTCACGTCGAGACCCCATTGAGAAGCGAGGTTACGTATTGCCCATTTTGCTAAAACAAGCTGATCGGCCGCGTCGGGTGCATCGACAGGAAGAAATTCTATTTCGTTCTGTTCATAATTTTTTCCGTCCAACACAAAATTACCGACTTCCGAGTGTCCATATTTTATCTGTCCTCCGGTGGCGGCTATGGCCTGCATACATGCCATTCTGAAATCATTGAATTTGGCAAACGGGGCTGATTCATGATATCCTTTCTGGTCGGAAGCGGGAAATGAGGTCTCAGCTTCGCCGATAACATAATACTCGAGTTCGCCCATAGCCTGAAACCTGAGCCCGGTTGTGGAAGTCAGTTCCTCACATGCGCGTCGGAGAATGAATTCGGGTGATGAAGCGAGAGGACGGCCGTCTTTATCGAAGAAGGAACAGAGCATAGAGACGGTCGGGATTTCGGAAAAAGGATCTACAAACGCAGTCGAATATCGTGGCAGAACATATAGATCGCTTGCGCCTGCTGATATTGTCTTGAAGAGGGAAGATCCGTCGACGCGTTCTCCAAGAGTGAGTATGGTTTCGAGATACTCGAGGTTGTTGATATAGAAATTGAGGGTCTTCAGTCTTCCGTCACCGGCGGGGTAAAGAAAGTTGACCATCTCGATGTTATTTTCAGAGATATATCTGATGATGTCTTCTCTGGTGAAGTCCGTGGCTTTCTTGCCTAAGAAGCGTACAAGCCGGTTGGGGTTGAGAGTGATGGTTTTATCCATGGGAAAAATTATCGAATTAAGGCGTATTGTAAATAGAATAAGGTAAAGGCCGATGGACAAATGTCGGTCGGCGATGCCAAAATTAGCGAAAAAATCAGACCTGCGACATAGCGCAGGCCTTGAATTAAATAAATTTAACGGAAATTAGCCAATTATGGCCGCTTCGATTTGTTCAATATCTTCCTTGAGCTGACGGTCGATGCCCATTCTTTCCTCAATATTGTTTATAGAGTATATGACTGTGGCGTGCGAGCGGGCTATCTGACGTCCTATAGCCGTGAGCGGCATAGTTGTGAGTTTCTTGGCGAGATACATAGTGACTTGACGGGCATCAGATATTTCGCGTTTTCTCGATTTCGTAAACAATACGTCAGGTTCGAGACCGAAATATGTCGACACCTCGCGGGCAATGACCTCAAAATTGATCTGCCGGCGATTGATCTTAATGGCGTTGCTGACTACCATTTTGGCCAGGTCAAGAGTTATAGGCCTATTGAGGACAGCGGCGTGAGCTACAAGCGAAACCATGATACCTTCGAGTTCACGGATGCTGTCGGTGACGTTTCCGGCAATATATTCTATAATTTCGTCGTCGAGTTCAATTCCGTCCTGTCGAGCTTTAAGGATAAGCACACTTCTGCGTAGGTCCTTGTCGGGCTTGTCGAGAGAAGCTGACATTCCGCATTTGAATCGTCCGAGGAGCCTCTCTTCAAATCCTTCCATCTCAGCCGGTGAGCGGTCTGACGACAGAATGATCTGTCGGTTATTCAGATAAAGATGGTTGAAAATATGATAGAGGGTATTCTGGGTTGATTGTTTGCTTTTCCCGCTGAGGTCCTGGACATCGTCTATAATAAGAGTATGTATTCCCTGATAGAAATTGAAGAACTTGTTGGTCTCGCTTTTCAGGACGGCTGTCGAATATTGGCTCATAAATAGTCGAGCCGTGACATACAGAACCCGGTTCTCAGGGTGTTGCTCCTTGATGCGGATTCCGATTGCCTGAATGAGATGAGTTTTACCGACACCGGTCGGGCCAAAAACAAACAAGGGATTGAAGGGGTTGCCCTGTGGGTTGTTCGCAATTGATTCGGCAATTGAAACCGCAATTTTGTTAGATTCCGAAGAACAGTAGTTCTCGAAAGTATAGCGGGGATTGAGCTGCGGGTCGATGTCAATGGCGCGGGTCGCCGTGAAGGGGTTAGCGACCTGTTTGTCCGGGCCGGGAACGACGGCACGCGAGGAGGGTGTGCTTTTGACTTCGACTACCGACTTAGGTTCGTCTCGCGCTACATTATAATGATAGAAGAGCTGCACACCGTCACCAATAACTTTCTTAATAGCCGTTCCAAGGACTCCAAGATATTTCTGTTCGATATATTCCACGAAGAAAGGAGAGGGTAGAATGAGTCTAAGCTCGTTGTTTTCGAAGCTTAATGACGTGATGGGAGCGAACCAGGCATCATATTGCTCGGCTCCGACATTGTCTTTTATGAAAGAAAGACATTCTGCCCAAAGTGTGGAATGGTCTTTATGCATTTTGGATTGGTTGATGCACCCCGAGAGGAGGTCGAAAGAAATGAAGAAATGGAACTATGGGAATGGGTGGCAATGGGCGAAACTCGCTTTTGCATGGCAAAATTCGAAAAAAAAATTTTAAAAAACAATAGCTTGAAAATTTGGTTTTTTCGTATATGTTATAATGTACTTGAATTTCAGTCTTTTAAGGCGTACGAAATAATTGACTTAAACAATTGCTTGAATAGTTGATGGTTATTATTTGCAGATCAGATGATTGTCTTAATATTTGTTTAAAAATAATTAACGCCGTCTCGCAAATTCAAAATGCGTGGAACGGCGTTTAATTAAAGAGGAGCAGGTGTGAAACAGTGTTAAAATTACTTTTGCAAATTTTTTATTTCTTTTCGGTTATTTCGATGTTGCCATTTTCAAGGATGGTGATTTTGGCTTCCCGATAGAGAGCCCCGACAGCCTTTTTGAAATCTTTTTTTGAACAGCCGAGAATGCTTCGAATTTCATCGGGTGAGGAATGATCGTTTAGACTGAAATCTCCCTCGGCCAGTTGTCGGAGTATTTTGTCAGCGATTTTTTCGATGCGGCCGAGAGTTCCGGGCGCTGTAAGAGTAAGATCGATTTTACCGTCTTCGTTTCTGACCTGTTTAACGTATGCGGGGACGGTGCTTCCGAGGTCAAGAGGCGAGAAAACTTCATTTTCATAAATCATTCCGGCGTGGCGGTTGTCAACGATCGTCTTATATCCGATAGGGGTTCTGGCCATAACCAGGGCGGTGACTTTTTGGCCTCGTGTATAGTCGGGATAAACGTTTCCGAGAAATTTTTCAAGTTTGGCTGAGGCGACTACCCGATTGGTGGTTGTATCGAGATAAATGTAGATTGGGTAAATTCCTCCGGGACACATTTTGACTCGTTGCTCTTTGAACGGTACCAACAGATTTTTCGACAATCCCCAGTCCATGAATGCTCCGACGCGGTTGACCTGTGAGACCTGGAGGAAAGCAAATTCCCCGACTGTCGCGAAAGGTATTTCGGTTGTCGCGACGGGACGATCTTCAGAATCAGTGTAAACAAACACTTTGATAATGTCACCAACAACCATTTTATCGGTCACATATCTCGCCGGGAGCAAGACTTCTTTAAAAATCGGATTAGTTTTATGACTATGGGACTCGTCATCCGGCTCAACGAGATAGGCGCCATGGTCGACGAAACGTTCTATTCGGAGATTGTTGAAATTACCTATTGAAATCATTTGTAGAGTGTGATGAAGGATACTTTATGTGATTGATGGCGGTTTTCCGCATATCTTCCAATAAAAATCAACGGATAAGCATTAAAAGGGGGCTTGCCGTTTGGAAAGATTGGCCGGATGTCGTATATTTGTAGGACGAACGGCTCAGGGGTAACGGAAATGGTTTTTCCGTTGATATTTAAACAACCGCCGGGCCCCAAATGTTTTTATTCGCTATGGATTCTTCTGTTATTTTACAATACTTTCCCAACCTGAACGAGAATCAGCGTGCTCAGTTTGATGCGCTTGGCTCGCTCTATTCCGATTGGAACAGTAAGATCAACGTTGTCTCGCGTAAGGATATTGACAATCTTTATGTTCGCCACGTACTTCATTCGCTTGCGGTTGGTGCGTTTCTTGGAGAGACAGTTCCCGGGACAAGAATAATAGATGTCGGTACCGGAGGTGGCTTTCCGGCGATTCCGCTCGCTATTCTCTATCCTGATACAGAGTTCTTGCTGGTGGATAGAATCGGTAAAAAATTGAAAGTTGCCGACGAGGTTGCCCGTGCAATCGGATTGACCAATACCAGGACCAGGCATGGTGATGTTTCAGAGGTTCACGAAAAATTTGATTTTGCTGTTAGCCGGGCTGTTATGCGTCTCGACGGCCTCGTGAAACTTGTAAGGAATAACATCAGTCCTGACTGTCGAAATAATCATGCTAACGGGCTGGTATGTCTTAAGGGCGGCGATCTCGTCGATGAGTCTAAAGGAGTCACCTTCCCCGTTATCGAGTTTCCGATCAATGAATTTTTTAGGGAAGACTTCTTTGATACTAAAAAAGTGGTTTATGTCCCGATGGCAAAGAAATGAGCAATTGCATGATGTTTTTTGTTATATAAGAAGAACCAAGATTAAACGATAATCATGCTGAAAGTACGCAAATTTATAGTTAATAATTTCGAGGAAAATACGTACCTGGTAATCGATAGCGAAACAAATAAAGCCGCTATTGTGGATCCCGGTATGCTGACAGCTCGCGAACGCACCCGTTTCGATGAGTTTATAAGCAAGGAAAACATCAAGATTGATCAAGTTATTCTGACTCATGCCCATCTTGACCATTGCTTTGGAGCGACCTACGTTCATGATCAGTACGGTGTTCCGGTCAAAGGACATGCTGATGACGAACCGCTTTTGAAAGGGGTTAAGGAACAGTCAGCCCGTTTTGGTATGGCCGGAGTCTTTACATCCGAACCTTCTTTTGATGTCAGATTGAAAGACGGCGATACCATCCAAATCGGAGATGGCGCTCTCGAAGTCATTCATGTCCCCGGTCATTCTCCTGGCGGAATAGCCCTTTATTCACCCGCGGACGGCTTCGTAATTGTAGGCGACTCCCTGTTTAAAGGATCGATTGGCCGCACAGACCTTCCGGGTGGTGATCATGCGACTTTGCTTGACTCGATTAACAAGCGTCTTTTCAATTTGCCGGGTGACACACTCGTGCTTCCGGGCCATGGACTGGTGACAACCATCGCGAATGAAAAAGCGACAAATCCTTTCTTTCGCTGATTAGAAGGTATTACTAAACTATTACGACTATTTATCATAAGACACATATATTCACAATGAAAGAACAACCCACCCTCAATAAATATCTCCATCAGGCTATTGTCGACAACTGGAACAGCGAAGCATTGTCAAATCTTCATGCAGAGACATATCTGTTCCGCGATCTGGCTCGGAAAATCTCGAAAATGCATATCATGTTCGAAGCTGCTGAAATTGGTCGCGGCGATAAGATTGCCTTGTGTGGAAAGAATAGCGCAGAGTGGGCGATTGCTTTCATCGCTGTGGTTACTTATGGCGCAGTGGCTGTACCTATTTTGGTCGATTTCAGGCCCGATACGATTCACCATCTTGTCAATCATTCAGGTGCAAAGGTTTTGTTTGCCGATCAGTCGACGTGGAATCGTCTTGATGAAAGTGAGATGCCGGAACTTGTTGGTGTCGTACGAATCGAGGACTATGCTTTATTAATGTCGCGCAGCAAAGATGTTACCCGTGCCCGTCATCATCTCAACGAGATTTTTGGGAAACGTTTCCCGGAACGTTTCACTCCCGAGGATGTGAAATTTGCCGATGTGAGTCCGTCGGAACCTGTCCTTATCAACTACACCGCCGGTTCGACCGGTTTTTCTAAAGGCGTGATACTTCCCGAACGGGCATTGTGGTCAAATATCCGTTTCTGCATCGACGGGCTTACGTTCCTAAAGCCTGGTGATCCGATGTTGAGTCTGTTACCGCTGGCTCACATGTATGGCCTCATGGTTGAGGTTATTCATCCTCTCGTAAAGGGGTGTCATGTTTTCCTGCTCAACCGTGTGCCTTCTCCCAAGATTCTTCTGGATGCATTCTCGGTTATCAAACCTAAGCTGATAGTGGCTGTTCCACTTGTTCTTGAAAAAATTATCAAGACCAGAGTATTCCCGACACTTGAGAAACCGATGATGAAATTCCTTCTCCATCTGCCGGGCGTGCGTACCAAAGTGTTGGATAAAGTGAGACAAAAACTGATAAAAGCTTTTGGTGGAAATCTCCTCGAAATGATTATTGGGGGTGCAGGATTGTCGAAAGATGTCGAGTCTTTTCTACGTGAGATTAAATTTCCTGTCACCGTCGGTTACGGCATGACCGAGTGTGGACCGCTTATTTCATACGCTCCCTGGGATGTACAACGTCCCGGTTCATGTGGGCGCGTTGTCGACCGTATGGAAGTGAAGGTAGACAGTGACGACCCTGTTAACCGTCCGGGAGTCCTTTGGGTTCGCGGTATGAACGTTATGGACGGCTATTATAACAATCCGGAGGCGACCGAAGGGGTTATGCGCGATGGATGGATGAATACCGGTGATATCTGTCAGATAGATGAAGATGGTTTTATATATATCCGCGGTCGCGACAAAAATATGATTCTCGGTCCTTCCGGACAGAATATCTATCCTGAAGAAATCGAGCAGAAAATTAATAATATCCCGGTTGTCAACGAGTCGATCGTCATCGATGATCACGGTCGCTTGGTAGCCCTTGTTCATCCTGATTCAGATGCAGTAAAAGCGGCCGGAATTACAGATCCAGCGTCGTTGCGGACTGTCCTTGAAGAAGCGATTAAGGAGGTTAATAAGGAACTTCCCGCTTATTCAAAGCTTGCTGATTTCAGAATCCATGACGAAGAATTCGAAAAGACACCGAAACGGTCGATTAAACGCTATCTCTACCAACCCGCTGACTGATATTAATAGCTTTGTACATCGGTTTTGACACAGGTTAATTATTATGACGGTTTTTGAAATAATCGCGTGAAATGATTTTGTCTGCGATATTATAACCCTTGCGGTAATGATCGATCTCTTCGGGAGAAGCGGATGAAGCATCACCGTCAATCTGCATCTGAGGTGAGACGGCGAAGGGCTTTCGTGCGGGATCAAACAAACTTTGCCCCATCCCTCGCCATTCATAATCGTCAAGCCTTAGCAAGTCAAGCATCGTAGGATAGAAATCTATCTGACCGAACACTTCGTCATAACGACCTTCAACCGGAGAATTCAGGACAAGAAACGGTGTATAGTAACCAGGAGACATGAATTTTGCAACATCGGGATCTGACAGGAACCGCGAACGGTTGGTCCCAAGACCGTCATGGTCGCCGGTTATGACAATCATTGTGTTTGCAAATTTGGGATTCGAACGTAGCCGGTCAACAAACTCACCGATGGCTCGGTCGGTGTAGTTTGCTACTTCCATATAGCTTCGCAGAGTCTCGGGATATTTGTCAGGAATTCTTATTTGTTTCAGGCTGTCAGGAATAATAAACGGAGTGTGACCTGAATAGGTTACACATTGGATCAGCGAATGACCTCCCTTGGCAAAATATGTATCGTCCAAAAGTTTTTCGTAAGTCTGTCTAAAGAACGAGTGGTCTCCGAGACGTTTTCGGGGTCCGGTAGCTACATCGAGATTGAAACAGTTTTTATCAACAAGTTGGTCAATGCCGAAATCCTGAGCTACGACCGCCGCATTCCAGACGATCTTCTTATCGACAGTAAAACTCGTTGATTTGGCATCGGGATATTTTTCTTTGAAAGCTTTGTCAAGCGACATATAAGTCGTGTGAGGGAAGCGGTGGCTATAGGCACCCGAGTTAATGGGGAATAAACCGGTATGGATTAGAAGCTGGGCATCGATAGATCGCGCTCCACGGACCTGAGAAAGCATGTTTGGAGCATAGAATACACTGTCTTCTTTAAGAAAAGCATTGAGGCGCGGAGTTATTTCTATTCCGTCGACATTTGCACCGATCAGCCAACTTTCAAAAGATTCACAGAGAATTATGATGCAGTTGTCACGGGCAGATATGCTTGTAACGGCGGAATCAGGTCTAACCGGTCTCGAAGCGAGCCAGTTGTTTATTTCTTCCTCAATTTCCGGAGTAAGTTCGCGTCCGGCACCGAGCGCGTCATATAACCAGGTCCCGGGAATAGTGTAGACAGATTGTGTGCACGTCACGTAATCATACATCAGCTTTTCGTATGCTGAACGATAGCCCCCTTTGAACCACGAGTCAACCGCGACGACCAGAATGGGAACTAATATACACGAAGTGAGAACGATCCACATTTTACGTGTAACTCCGACAAGCAATTTTCTTACTTTGACCCGGCGCCACGCTACAATCAGTCCAACCGTAGTCATCGGGAACAGGATGTCGGCCCATCTCAGCGAAGCCCAGACACTTTCCTGGAAGTCGGCAAGATTATTAATCAGGCCATAACTTGTAAGCGGAATAACATTATAATAGGTTCGCACGTACATTATGTTGGCGATGAGCCATAAGTCGAGCAGAAAACACAAGGGATAGGCGTACCATTTCGATTTGAATCCGAGCATGGGAAGCGCGAGAAGAGTCGAAAAGGCGAGTTTAGTCAAGTATCCGATAGGAAATTTGAAACACGAAAATGTTGTGTCAAAAGCCCAAATGAGGTCAAAAACAAGGAATTTTAAATAGATGACAGCTATCAGGCCTGTCATGACTCCTTTTGCACTATCGGGTTCAAGACCCATTAAGAGTGCCTTGATTTTTTCGCAAAAAGCTGAGAGACGTTTTTTCATTTAATTGTTCCAAAAAGATTTGCGTGATATGCAACATAGTCCTCCATCGAAAAATGCTCCTTGATGTGCCGTCGGCCGTTGTTTCCCATTTCGACGATTTTGTCGCGGTTATTGGATAGTCTCATGATTTCTTCGGCTAAGGCTTCCGGATTTCCGGGAGGAATAAGATATCCGGTCAGACCGTCGATGATCAGATCGCGTGCACCGGGAATATCCGACACCAGACATGGCAGTCCGACTGCCTGAGCCTCCCTGACAGTCCGTGGAGAAGCATCGCGCAGTGACGGAAGTACATATAGATCGTGTGAAGGCATCAAGTTAATGGCATCCTTCCTTGACCCGGTGAAAGTTACCGACTTTGGCGCATCTTTTATGTCAGTCTGATCGGCACTTCCTACGACTGTAAGTTCAACAGGTTTACCTTCAAGAATCCTCATTGCGTCGAGTAATACGGACAGACCTTTGTGGGGACGCCCATCGAACATTCCCACAGTAATCAGTTTAAGGGTATTGGAATTTTTGCCGGGGTAGGGTTGAGGTTGGTCTAAAGCTTCTTGAGCCCACTCGAGACAATATGGCTTAGTTGCGGTGGAGACTTTTTCTTGACCTATCAGCTTTCCAAGAGCCTCCTCGATGTCGCGAGTCTCGCAGATGACGTGACGAACTCTCGGATTGAGCAATGCGAGAAAGTTGAAAGGATCAGTGCGTCGTACTTTTGCCTGTGTTCCGCGATAGCCTATGTTGGCGGCTTGCAGCCCTGAGGACGCCAACAGCATGACTGATAGTCCCGAGGTACTTACGGAAAAAATCACATCCGGTTTGTATTTCTTTAAAAGACGTCGGTAGGCCCGGACTGCTTTCAGATCAAGCTTCGATTTTATAATTGGTGCTTCTACCGCCTCACCCGGTCCGGCAATAATAATTCTGAAACCGCCATTAGATTCAAGCCGGTTCAGCATATTCCTCGTAATCTGGTCAAGCGCATTATTCGGAACAAAGACTGTAGTCATATCGGATGAGTAATAGAAGATTTATACCTGAGATCTTAATGATGACTGATTGATAACGGTTTAGTCGCGCGGAGAATCTCGCGCTTGCCTCCCGGCGGTCCCGGCAACCGCTCTACCGTGAGACCTAAAGCGGTGAAAGTTCTCCTCACAATTCCTTTTGCGGAGTACGTTGTCAGGACTCCTCCTGGAGCCATGGAGTCTGCCAGGCGTTTGAGAGCTTCAGTCGTCCACATTTCCGGCTGTTTGTCAGGTCCGAAAGCATCCATATAAACGACATCGATATCTTCCGGTAGCCGATCAGTAAGAAAGTCAGCGATCTGTTTCTCAAGCACGAAGCCGGGGGTGATTTCAGTCGGAATATTCCACGGAGCCGAATGTACCCTTTTGAATATAGACTTATCAATTGTCGGTCCGAAGTCTAAACCGGCCGTAAACGAATCATCAAGAGGA
>CAYVXC010000010.1:0-1415 GCA_964454925.1 uncultured Bacteroides sp. | reverse complement strand
GTCGGGGTAACCTCAATTTTCATAGTCTATATATAATGTAACCGACGGGTCCGTGAAAATTGTTCTCGAATCCGTCGGAAAGTCTTCGGTCTGGACTGTCCTTTTCAGGTGACGACGATATTAATCGTCGAGATTGGGGCGAGCCTTCGCGGGGTTGCGGAAATAAAGTTTACCTTCGATATATTCCTGAGTGGCGATAAGGGTAGGCTTCGGAAGTTTCTCGTAGTAACGCGAAATTTCGATTTGTTCGCGGTTTTCTGAAATTTCTTCCAGATTGTCGTTCAACGTGGCAAATTCCTGAAGTTTCTTTTCGAGATCATGTTTCATTTCACCGGCAATCTGATTTGCGCGTTTGGCAATGATGGCTACGGTTTCGTAGATGTTGCCCGTGTCCTTCGACAGTTCGATCATGTCGCGGGTCACGGTGTTGAGCGGAGCGTTTGTTTTCTTGTAATCCATTTTTTCTTATATGTGATATACAGGGTTGGTTTCAGCGAGTGAAACCGTTTTTAAATTTCTTTTTATTAAACAGGGTGAAGAGAGTCGACGGTTAGTCTCTGACGTATTTCTGTGCGATTTTGTAGATGTTGTCAGCTTCTTGACGGTTGGGGCTGTCGGGATAGTTATTGATGAAGCTGAAATACTCGTCTATCACGTCGCTGAAACGGTCAGCTTTCTTTTCGTCTACACTAAGGTCGGCTTCCTGATAACGCGCTTTAAGAATAAGGAGTTCGAGATCTTCCTTATATTTTGAATAGGGATAGGCTTTGATGGCGTTCTTGGCTACGATTACTGCCGATTCATAGTTGTTACCCATATAAGTCCCGAGGTTGTAATAGAGCTGGGCGTTCTGAAGCTCTTTCAACGTCAGTTTGTCCTGGAGCTCGAAGATAGCGTTTTGAGCGATGGAAACTTTCTCGCTGCGGGGATAGTAGTCCAGGAAGGCCTGAAGTTCCTCGATGGCTTTGATTGTGCCGCTCTGGTCGAGCTGGGGTTCGGGTGAGTCGAGATAATAGCCATAGCCGGAAAAGAAGCGGGCGAGTTCGGCATATTTACCTTTCGGATAGCGGTTGTAGTAGGTCTGGAAATAACTGCCCGAAGTAATGTAATCCTTATTCTCATAATTGCTCATGGCCAGAAGATAGAGTGATTCTTCTGCTTTATCGGTTCCTTTGAACTGAGTGATGAGCTCTTTGAGAATGGTAGCCGCCTGCTGATATTTTTTCTCTTCGAAAGCGCGTTTCGCGTAGTCGAATTTATAGTTGGGGTCGTTGCTTTTCTGAACTTTGACATATTCGCCACACGAGGATGCGAGTAACCCTGTGACGGCTATAAGAGCCAAAGCGAAAAATCTATTTATAAACCGCGATTGTTTCATCGTGTATTTTGAAGTTATAAGTACCTGAGTGGACATA
>CAYVXC010000009.1:27483-30364 GCA_964454925.1 uncultured Bacteroides sp. | reverse complement strand
TCCAGAAAGGTGAAGGCCGTACATATAGCAAAGTTATCAAGATGGTGAAGTCGCCCAAAACCGGCGCTTACGTCTTCAAAGAAGAAATGGTTCCCAACGACGCTGTTAAAGACGCTCTTAAATAAGACCATTTCATTTATCTCGAAAACTCCCGGTAGAAATACCGAGTTTAGAAAATAGAGAACTGACCGGACTTCCGGTCGGTTCTCTATTTTTATTTTATCTAAAGTTTAATGCCCAAGGGGTGAACTTTCTTCCTTCCCTGGCGTTTAATAGGTAACAAAAGAACCCTTATCTTTAATCAGAAGCCTGGCGGCTTCACGCTACTGAAATAATTTCTCTGACAAACGGAATCGAATCCACCGTCAGAACGTTTACTATTCAACGAAAAACACGCATAAGACTATGAGCTCTTCCGATTTCAAGACCAAGGTATTGGGATTACAGCCCAACTTATTGAATTTTGCCTACATGCTGACGTCCAACCGCGACGATGCTTACGATTTGCTTCAGGACACGACGTTGAAGGCTCTTTCAAATCAGGATAAGTATGTCGACAACGTCAACTTTAAAGGTTGGATGTTCACGATTATGCGTAACCTGTTTATCAACAATTATCGTAAGGTCGTTCGATCAGCCACTGTCATTGACAAGTCTGAAGATCTATATCAGCTCAATCTGCCTCAGGATTCAGGATTCACAACTCCCGAAGGATCGATCACATCTATTGAAATCCAGGAGGCCATCAATTCATTTACTGATGACTACCGGATTCCTTTCAGCATGCATATCGCCGGCTACAAATACGCCGAAATAGCCGAACGCATCCATCTTCCTCTTGGCACCGTAAAAAGCCGTATTTTCTTTGCGCGCCAGAGGCTTCAGAAGATTCTTGTTGACTATCGTCATCGTGATTAGTCGACAAACAACGATGCGATCGTTCCGTCACTGACCGGCCAGCCGCTTTCAGGAATCACGAGTCTCGATGTTTCGCGATCAAGCCTAATGAATTTATCATCGAACAGGGACACGGCGTCTAACACCTCCCGTCTGTATTTCTCGGGCAAATCGTGAAGATTCAAACCTTTGTCAGTTCTGAGACTCACCATTATCAGATCGTTAACGCGATCGGCCTCACTCTCGACCTCAACTATTGCTGCACTCCGGCCGTCGGCGAGAACGTCGCTCCACTGCTTGATGTTTCGCGGATTTTCCCGTCTCGTTTCACCGTCGAATGAATGAGCTCCCGGACCGAGTCCGAGATATGGTTCGCCCGTCCAATAAGCACTGTTATGACGCGCTTCAAGACCCGGCAATGCAAAGTTTGATATTTCATAATGACGGTACCCGTGCACGCGGGCTACTTCACACAATATATCATACATCTCTATCATCGTCTCCTCATCCGTCTCCTTTACTTTGCCGAGAGAAAGACGGGTATGAAGTCGTGTACCCGGTTCATAAGAAAGCATATAAGCCGACAGATGCTCCGGCTTCATGTCCATGACTCTGTTCAATGATTCGCGCCATGTCTCGAGTGTTTGTCCCGGTAGGCCATAAATAAGATCCAGACTGATATTCTCAATACCCGCTTTCCTGAGTTTCTCGAACGCGCAGACCGCGTCCTCGGCAGTATGTCTCCTGCCAACAGCTTTCAGTTCATTGTCAAGGAGCGACTGGATACCCATACTAACACGGTTTATATGCAGGTAACGCTTCCACTCCTCGACTTTTTCCGACGTCACATCTTCAGGATTTACCTCGATAGTCGTTTCTATGATTTTATTAGAAAATGGTAACCAAGCTCCAATTCTGCTCATCCGGTCTGCCGATAAAATGGAAGGTGTTCCCCCTCCAAAATAGATCGTCGAGAGCGAATCAAGATCGATTTCTCCTTTCCTGAGGTTCCATTCCCATTCGAGTGAATTGACATACTCAGCGGTTCGTGAATCTCCGGCTACTGAATAGAAATCGCAGTACCAACACTTTGCGTGACAAAACGGAACATGAATATAAAGCCCGGCCATAGTCTCGGATTCTTCGTTTATTATTTATCGTCGGGCGCGTTTCGGTTACACAGACTGTTAAACTGACAATAAGTACAGTTCGAAATATTTAGAGTCTGCGCGAAAGGAGTTTCCTCGTCAAAGATTGGCTTGATTTTTTCAGCAAGCAACTCCTGAAAATCAGGTATCTTTTTATAAGAAGTCAGTTCTATCTTTGAACTACTTCTAACCGGACCTATGATAAGCGGGTGATTAATGCTTTTAGCTGAATCAAAAATCTTCAGAATTTCCGGCCGGATATCGATTACCTCAGGATGGGTAGATGCATAAATATTGGAATACAGGAGAATCTGGAAGATGGCTCCCGGAACATCTTTCACATCGGTGCCGAAAATAGCCTCAACCGTCGGCGCCCCGAGTTCGTCGCTCCCCGATTTGTAGTCAATAAATCTTAGTGTGCCATCACTAAGGCGGTCAATGCGGTCAATCGAATAAGTAAATCTTACACTAAGTTCGGGTGTAAGCTGCCAATCGACTACCCTATCGGGTGTCTCCGGTTTTTGCTCTCCTGCCACATAAGTGAACCTTTCTTTTCTCAATTCGCTTTCGTTGTTGAGAACATCAAAAATTTTATTACTGATAATTTCAACAATAAGCATGGCCTCTCCGGGCATATTATCGAGATTGTCAACATAGTGTCCGCGATAGAAAAACTTATCGAGCTTAGTCTTTACCGACGAGCTGATTCGGCCTCGGTCTATTCTCTTCTTTAAATCCTTAGGATCGATTTCGATTCCCTTCAGAGGTGCATAAAAATCTTCGAAAACGGCGTGAATTACCGTACCAATCGTTGCGCTGTCGATATATCCCACAGG
>CAYVXC010000009.1:18909-27383 GCA_964454925.1 uncultured Bacteroides sp. | reverse complement strand
AACCGGCATGTTCAGAAAGCATTTCCACCGATACCACTATCCGCTTTTGCTCCGCTAAAAATTGCTTGGTCTCAATTACATCCTCCCCTCCGAGCATCAATACGGAAGGATGATTCAGAACACTTTCAACATCTTCAGTTAGAAATGCCAAATCGTCACCACTTCTGGATGACCTGTAATACATCTTTACAATAGAACCGAGGAAAGTCGCGAACGGGGTATGCCTTATGGGTAGACCCATCGTAATATTCAGCGACATATCGCCTTCGTCTGGCAGAGAATGAAGAAGCGATGTCAGAACTCCGGGTGCCGGTAGCACGACCGCCGTCGAATCCGGACGGTCTTTATGACTTATCTTTTTATCGGCCCACCCTTCAAGCACTTCACCGGTTAGTTTTGCCTGCATACTTGATGAAGGGACTGCATAAATCGTCACTTCCGGTGCCTTAACGGGCCGAATACAGAAACCGTCGGGCATCGGAAAGTCTTTCTTCAGCCTGTTGATGTAATTTTTTAAAGGAATAAAAGCTGTTGAATTATCCGGAAGATCTCTGGTTAGCGATAGAGGTTCATCCCAGAAGAAATCTGCGATTCCAAGTCGTTGTAAATTCCTGAATATTCTTCGCGTCGCTCCGTTTATAACGTCAAATCCAACGAATCCGATTCTGTCTTTTCCCAATTCTTCTCGCGTCATTATCCCGCTGCGTTCAGCGGCCTTACGTGCCAATGAACCGCGCGTAGAAAGGCCTCGCTCAGACAAATATTCATGAAAATTTCTATAAGTCGGTAACAGAACGTCCCAAAGGTTTATATAGGAATCATCAATCTCATTTCCGTGTTTGATATGACGCCAAAAACCATCACCGCCGGGTTTTCTGTCATAACCCCACACTTCACGGGCAACCTCTTTCTGTTCCTCGGTCAGATAATCGCTTTCAATTTCTCGGAAGTCACTGACATTTTTCAACACCGCCTCCACGTCGCCCATATTAGAATCAATATCGTCGAAATCCTCCAGCATTATATCACCCCAAAACAGAAACTGATCGAAAGACTTAACGTCTAATTGACTTTCGAGCCGCGCCGCTGTATGCGCGCGATAGAGAGTAAACAACTGCTCGAGGTGGGTGGCTTCTTCAAGATTATCACCTGCCAATACCCGCATATAAGCACCCAGAGTGACTATCTTTGGCATAACAATGGGCCTCTCGGTAAGCATTTTCAGATAATACCTGAGATACATACCGCTTCGTTTGTTGGGAACAACCAACAAGACTCTGCCAAGGTCTGACGTATAGTTCAGATAATAGCGCGCGACAGCTTCAAGAAATCTCATTTACGAATTATTGTTTAAGCAAGAGAATAACCGTGATTGACATGTCGAACAGGACGATACGGGCGTTGGCATTGCCGGCTATGTCGTTTGAGGCCGCGTCAACCGCCTCGATAAGTCCGAGAACGTTGCGTTCATTAACAAAACGTGCGAAGTTACGCGAAAAGCCTGCTTCCGTATCAGTCATTAGATTCAGGTCACGGCGATGGAGATTTGCAACAAAGTTTTCACGCAACTGTCGCGAGATATACTTCAGGAAATCCAACATACCTTCCCGCTTATAAGCCTTTGAAACCGAGTCAGCCCATGCGCGAAGTTTGGCGATGTCACGCTGATATGCGAGTCTCATCAATGACTGAAACCGTTCGAGATATTCGGTCGTCCGGTCTTTCTGACTGATGATTCGGAGCGCAGAAGTCAGACTTCCGGTCGCGAGGGGTGCATAACGCGCGGCGTTCTCTGGATCGGTGGCGCCGGTCTGCACAAGCCACGTCGCAACCTCGTCGTCTGAAAGACGCGGAACACGTATCCGCTGAAGACGCGAATAAATCGTTGGAAGAATCTCGCCGGGATGATCCGATGTCATGACGAATACCGTCCCGTCAGCCGGTTCTTCGATGTATTTCAGAAGCTTGTTTGCCGTGTCTACGTTCATCCGCTCCGGGAGCCAGAACAGGACAGCCCTATGATCAGCTACCTGACCGGTGAACGACATGCGGCGAATGATCTCATTGGCCTCGGCCACATAAATGACCGGCATCTTGTTGGAGCCCAGAATTCCCTGCCATTCGACAAAATCCATAAACGGACTTTTAGTCATCAGTTCACGAAAATCCTCAATAAAATCGTTCGAAATCAGAGCGGTCGTTCCCTCCTTGGCAACGGGGAAAGTGTACAGCGTGTCTATGTGCTGCATGATAGCGTGCTGACGGCATGGCGCACATTCACCGCATGGCTCACCATCTTTTCGGTTCCGGCAATGAAGATATTGCACGAATGTTCTGGCCAGAGCGAATTTACCCGCTCCGGCCGGTCCTTCAAGCAATATCGCATGTGGAATGTTTCCGCTTTCGACTATTTCACGAAGTCTTGTCTTGATATCTTCGTGGCCAGGTATGTCACTGAATTTCATTTCGAAGTCGTCTTTTTAGCTTCGAGATGAGCCTGCCGCGCTGCGCCGACGGCGGTGCGGCCGTGAGTCAGGATATATTGTTTGACTTCCTGGAACAAGTCAGTGGCAAAAACGAATTCATTGAGGGCCTTGTTTGTCGATTCGAAAATTTTGTCTTTATCGCCGACCCATTCGCGGTAACCTTTATTGATGAAGATAATATTTTCTCCGATACCCAACACCGAGTTCATGTCATGGGTGTTGATCACCGTGGTCATTCCATACTCATGGGTGATATCGCTGAGAAGTTCATCGATAAGTATGGATGTTTTGGGGTCAAGGCCCGAGTTCGGTTCGTCACAGAACAGATACTTCGGGTTGAGAGCGATTGCGCGGGCAATGGCCACCCTCTTCTGCATACCTCCCGAAATCTCACTCGGATATTTGTCTTCCGCTCCCTGAAGGTTTACTCGCTCGAGGCAGAACATCGCACGGTCACGGATCTCACCCCTGCTCTGACGGGTGAACATAACGAGCGGAAACATTACGTTTCCCAGAACCGTCTCGCTGTCAAAAAGAGCCGAGCCCTGAAACAACATTCCTATTTCCTTTCTCAGATTTTTCCGTTCGTCGGCACTCATGGTGATCATGTCGCGTCCGTCGAAAAGAATCTCACCCTGTTCGGGAGTAATCAACCCTACGAGTGATTTCATAAGGACGGTTTTTCCCGATCCGCTCTGACCGATGATCAGGTTTACCTTTCCGGTCTCAAAAGTCGCATTGATGTCATGGAGGATTGTCCGCCCATCAAACGATTTAGTAACATCTTTAACTTCAATCATTGTAAAAGGACTTTAGTTAGTATGACATCAAAAAACAGAATCAGAATCGAACTGGCCACCACTCCGTTTGTACTTGCCTTGCCGACATCGAGCGCACCACCTTTGACATAATAGCCATAGAAAGAAGCAACCGAAGCGATTATGAACGCAAAAACGAGTGCCTTGATCAGGGCATACCATACATACCATTCAATAAATAAGGCCTGAAGCCCGTAGATATAAGTCGAGGTAGGCACCAGATCGGTTACGATAGTCACCAGATACCCGCCTACGAACGCTGTACCCATGCAGATGATGACGAGAACGGGAATAAAGAACACGAAAGCAACCACCTTCGGAAGCACAAGATAACACGATGAATTAACACCCATGATTTCAAGCGCATCAATCTGCTCGGTTACCCTCATTGTTCCGATTTCTGAAGCTATGTTCGAACCGACTTTACCGGCAAGTATCAGACATAGAATCGAATTGGAGAACTCAAGTAAAACAATGTCTCGCGTCGCCAGACCGACTGAATATTTGGGAATGAGTGGAGACGAAATGTTTAGCTGCATCTGAATCGTGATTACCGCACCGATGAACAGCGAGATAATCAATACGAGCGGAATCGAATCGACCCCGAGCTTGGAGATTTCAGCAACGGTTCGTTTGCCGAACACGCCCCATTTTTCAGGCTTTGAAAATACCCGTCGCATGAACAGGCAATAGCGGCCAAACGTGGCCAGTGAACTCGAAATGAACATTTATGTAATGTATTGTCTATTTGTCAGTGTCAGTTCCGAACGCGATTGTCGGACAAGACACACTATCCGTTTAAACAACAAAATTAGGAATTTTCCTGAATTATTTCCCTCTCTCGATTGTGTTTTTTTCTAAAAATAATTTTAGTCGAATTTTTTACCCTTTGAGTTTGCTGTTTCAAAAAAAAGTCGTACCTTTGCACTGCAAAACAAAAACATGGTGAGCATAGCTCAGTTGGTTAGAGCGTCGGATTGTGGTTCCGAAGGTCGAGGGTTCGAGACCCTCTGTTCACCCCCCAATAGAATTTATCGCCTCGGTTAGTGCTTAACGGTTCTTTCCGAGGTTTTTAATTATTACTTACATCCTCTACCCATGTCTTCTTTCAGCGAAAACGATTTACGCGATCTTTTAGATACGGAAGCGGCTGCTATAAATAATCCCGGTTTCATCGACGAAGACCCGGTACAGTTTCCGCGCCGTTTCGAAGACCTCCGCGACATTGAGATTTGCTCGCTTCTTGTTTCAGCGATTGCGTGGGGAAAACGCTCCATGATTTTGCGTGATGCCGACCGGATGCTTGCTCTCATGGACAATGCCCCTTATCGTTTTGTCATGGAACAAGGCTATGATGACGTTCCCGATGAAATCAACATCCATCGTACTTTCTTCGGCAGCAATTTCAAGCATTTCCTAAGAGGACTGCATCTTCTGTATACTCAGTTTCATACCCTTGATAAATTTTGCGAACGTTCAGGCGCTTCACGCTCAGAGTTTCCGTCTTGGACCTTGGCTAAGAATCTGAACCATATCCTTGAAGAGGCAAACGGGGGCGAAACCGATTCCAGATGTCTGCCCCTGAACACAGAACAGTCGGCTCTAAAACGTTTGAATATGGCTCTCCGATGGTTGGTCAGAAACGACGGAATCGTTGATCTCGGGGTATGGAAATCTTTAACTCCCGACCTACTTTTCATTCCCCTCGACGTCCATGTCGCCAATGTGTCGCGCGATCTCGGTCTCTTGACTCGCAAGTCAAACGATCGCAAAGCCGTCGTCGAGTTGACCGAACGTCTCAGGAAATTCCGCCCCTATGACCCGGTTTATTATGACTTCGCTTTATTCGGAATCGGAGTGACAGGCCGGCGGAAGGATGTGGAAATAAATTTTCCCGCTGAGTAAATGGTTTTATTTTGTCATTTCCAACTAAAAACTTATCTTTGTCCACAAAACAAATATAATCCCCCTCACCATAATGTCGAATACTAAGAATCTTATCCTGGTTACCGGTGGAACCGGCTATATCGGTTCCCATACTACTGTCGAACTCATACAAGCCGGCTTTGACGTACTCATAATCGACAATCTTTCAAACTCGAACGTCGAAGTTCTCGACGGCATTGAAAAAATTACCGGAGTCCGTCCCCGCTTCGTCAAAGGCGATGTTGCCGACAAAGAAACCGTCGAAAAACTTTTTGCCGAAAATCCCGGGATTAAAGGCGTTATTAACTTCGCTGCGAGTAAAGCCGTCGGTGAATCGGTCCAGAAACCGCTGCTTTACTACCGCAACAATCTCGTTTCGCTCTTGAATCTTCTCGAAGTCATGGGTTCTTACGGTACCAAAGGAATAGTATTCTCGTCGTCATGTACCGTCTATGGCGAACCCGACGTTAATCCCGTCACCGAAGAGTCTCCTATCAAAAAAGCGACTTCGCCCTACGGAAACACAAAACAGATCAGCGAGGAGATAATCACTGATACAATCGCTTCCGGCGCACCGTTCAAATCCATCTTGCTTCGCTACTTCAATCCTGTCGGTTCTCACCCGACCGCACTCATCGGCGAACTTCCCAATGGTGTGCCCAATAACCTTATTCCTTATCTGACCCAGGCCGCCATCGGTGTCCGCGACTGTCTGACCGTCTTTGGTAACGATTATCCTACCCCCGACGGCACATGTATCCGCGACTTCATTGATGTTGTCGATCTTGCCCGGGCTCACGTGGCTGCCGTCAGACGTATCGTCAGCGACGAAATGGCCGAACCGGTTGAGACCTACAATCTCGGAACCGGCGAAGGTGTTTCTGTCCATCAGCTCATCGACACTTTCGAAAGCGCCACCGGCGTCAAGGTGCCCTATAAATTCGGGAAGCGCAGAGAAGGAGACATCGTGAAAGTATGGGGAGACCCGTCGAAAGCAAACAAGATTCTCGGATGGAAAGCCGAACGCTCGCTTGCGGACACTATGCTGTCAGCTTGGAAATGGCAATTGGCCCTTCGTGAACGCGGAATAATGTAACATCCCAGGCAATACACCATGAAAAAACTGACTTTCCTGATTTTGTTTTTGGCGGGAATTGCCGTCAACATCGTTGCCCGTACGACAACTGTCGACACCATCAAGGCCACTCCCGGCAAAGCCGGAGGTGTCTACTATGCCTATCCCGTCACTTCATCCCTGAACACTCCGCCGCCAAAAGGCTATCAACCTTTCTACATCAGCCATTATGGTCGTCACGGTAGCCGCTACCTTATCAGCGATAATGATTATTCCGGCCTGCTCGGTCAGCTTAATGAGGCCGCCCGTCATGGTGCACTTTCCGACAAAGGCCTCAAGCTTTTATCTCAGCTTGACACCATCTGGGAAGAAGCTCGCGGACGCGGCGGAGAACTGAGCCCCCTCGGCGTCCGTCAGCATAAGGCTATCGCCGGTCGTATGTATGATGCCTTTCCGGATGTTTTCAAAAATAATCCGGAAATCACTGCAAAATCAACGACCGTGATGCGTTGCGCTCACTCTATGTTCTCTTTTATTGAGGCTCTCAAGGAAAAGAATCCCTCGCTTGAAATTCCGCGCGAATCGGGAACAAGAGCAATGGATTATCTGAATTATCATTCTCCAAAATCGGGCCAATACTCCGGACATGATGGCGAATGGTATCTTGACTGGCGAAAATTCAAGAATGAAAAGACTCGTCCTGATCGTATGATTAACGAGATTTTCACCGATTCCACCTATGTCCGCCGCCACATCAATCCAGTCGAATTTATGTGGGAGATGTACTGGGTTGCGGTAGACCTCCAGAACATGGAGACCGACATTGAATTGTGGGATTACTTCACCCCCGAGGAACTATTTAACCTCTGGGAAGTCTTCAACTTCGATTTTTATGCCTGCAATACGAGCTATCCTCTTGCCGACGGACAGCATACTGACAACGCCGCAAACCTTGTCCGCAATATAATTGAAACGGCCGACGAATATATTAACTCCGGTAAAAACGGAGCCACACTTCGTTTTGGCCACGATGGAAACATCATCCCGCTCACAGCCTTGCTCCAGCTCGAAGACTGCGTTGCCTACGAATCCAACCCCTACAAGCTTCACGAAGTCTGGGCCGACTACTCTATCAGTCCTATGGCTTCCAATCTCCAGCTGGTCTTCTTCGAGAATAAACATGGAAACGTGTTGGTGAAATTCATGCTTAACGAACGGGAAATCGCAATTCCTATTGAATCTGATATTTATCCGTTTTATGACTGGAAAGATGCGCGCGAATGGCTCGTAAAGGTCGCGGAAACTCCCTCACGCGAATTTATTCCTGCTTCATCAATAAAATAATTTCATGGCGTCAAAAACCCCGGTCGCAAATATCTGTCTGACTCTTCTCGTGGCTTTTGTCATTGCCGTTGCGCTTGCCTATTTGCTGAAAGACTGGTCGGTTTTGCCGAAAAGCCACTTCCTCCGCGCGCTGATTTTCTTCGGCATAATCATACTCGCCCGTCTCTTTACCAAAAAGTTCCTCTACCACGACGGCCAAGTCAGAATCAAACAAGAAAAATAGCGTTAGAAATCTCCGATTTCATATTTATAAAGGGTAGGTTGTGAAAGAGAATTTCCTATTAACAGCCATTATAGTTAAAACTTGTTAATCTGATGACTATTTATTTGGTTATAAAAATTTAGTTTTTAACTTTGCGTTTATAATCAACCATTTATTCACCTTTCATTAGAACTCTTATGAAATTTTTAGCTATTTGTGCATCGGTCGCACTTTCTTTTAGCCTCGTTTCATGCGGTGGTTATGACAACGAAAAGGTTAAAACCATCAATGACGCCTCTGACCTGACCACTGAACAACAGGAATATGGCCTCAGTCTCTATCTCGACTTCCAGGAAGAGGCTATCAAGGAACTGAAAGATAATATCAGCAAAGTCAAAGAAGACGTAGCGAAATCAAAAGCTGGATTGGCGGCCAAAAAGGCAAAACGCAAAGCCGAATATGACGATACCGACGCTTACAAAGCTGTAAAAGATAAAATCACTGAAAACGATCAGGAAATCGAAAAGCTTCAGAAAGAGTATTTCAAAGCTTTAGAAGAAGCTGAAAAAGAACTCGGCTATAAATAATTTCTCTCATATTTCATAAAAATGGCGGTGTATCAG
>CAYVXC010000009.1:2098-18809 GCA_964454925.1 uncultured Bacteroides sp. | reverse complement strand
TTGTAATCAAGAATCGTAACGAGACCGTGGTCAAGGGCTGTTTTGAGAGAGCTGTGAAGATTTGTCAGTGCGTCAAAAATATCTGACAACAGCTTTCGCCGCTCCTCCACATATTTATATTTTATTAGCTGAGTGTTCGCTTCGTTTGCAATTTCGATTCTCTTCGCCTGATAAAGAAGTTCATAAACCGAACTGTAAGCTTCGGTTGCCTCCCGGCGGGCTTTATATACTCCCGGCCAATCAAACGACTGGTTGACGCCTAAAGACCATTTTGTCTCACCGCCCTGCCCGCGGAGATATTCAAACTCAGCTTCGGGTCCGGCGAGTGTATTGGCAGCCTTAGCCGCTGTTATCGCCGCTTCATTCGAAGCTTTCAACGTTATCAGTGTCGGATTGAGGACAAGAATCTCATCTATCAAAGGATTCGAGGCTGAAAGTGCAATGGAACTACAAATAATTCCAAAGGCAAGTATCTGTTTTTTCAGTTTCATTGTGCCTGAAGTTCTTTTTTGCGATTCATGAGATAATAAATCGCCGGGACGACAAAAATATTAAGAATTGTTGAAGATATAAGACCTCCGAGGATGACGATGGCCAACGGACTCTGGATCTCATTTCCGGGCTCGGTCGATTTAAGAGCAAGCGGGATAAGGGCAAGTGCCGAAGTGAGCGCCGTCATAATGATTGGCAGAAGGCGGTCGCTCGAACCGTGAATTATTCTTTCCATCAACGGTTCTCCGGCTGTCTTGAGATCGTTATACCGATTGATAAGCAACATACCGTTACGTGTCGTGATTCCCAAGAGCGAGATAAATCCGATGATGGCCGGAATGTTGAGCTCTCCACCGGTAAATATCAGAATCAGGACACCGCCGATCATCGCAAGCGGCATATTGATCAGTATCAGCAGTGACTGCCCTACATTCTTGAATTCATGATATAGCAGCATGAAAATCACAAGAAGCGCGCCAAGCGATGTCCAGCCGAGAGTCCTCGACGCTGAAGCCTCGCTTTCGAACTGTCCTCCGTAATTCACATAATACCCTTCCGGAAGTTCAACCTCGTCTTTGACAAGGTCGCTGATTTCATTCACGGCGCTTCGGATATCACGGTCCTGTACATTGGCCGATATCACGATCCTTCTTTTCACGTTTTCACGGTTAATGGTGTTGGGACCACTCGTGGATTCTATATCGGCGAGTGCTGACAACGGCATCGCTCCTCGGTTAGTGGCTACGAGAAGGTCACCCACATTCTCAAGTGTCTTTCTCGATTCGGGTGCGTTGACAACCACTACGTCAAAAGGCAAGCCGTCGCGATAAACCTGGCTGACTGTCGTACCGGCGAGCGATGTTTCAAGGGCACGTCTGAATTGAGGAATCGTCACACCCATCCGTGCGAGAATTTCGCGGCGGGGTTTGATCGTCAGTTCGGGTCTTTCGATCTGCTGTTCGATGTTTACGTCGACAACTCCGGGTACTTCCGAAACAATCTTCTTTATCTGCGTTCCCAAAGAGTAAAGTTTTGTAAGATCGTCGCCAAAGAGCTTAATCGCGATCTGGGCTTCCGTACCCGACAACATTGCATCTATTCGGTGGCTGATCGGCTGCCCGATTTCAATGTTAGCACCTGGAATGGCCGCCAGTTTCTGTCTGAGGTCACGGACAAGCTCGTTTCGCATGCGACCCTGATTCAGCTGATAAGGGGCTTCTATCTCCGATACATTCGAGCCGAGCGAGTGTTCATCGAGTTCTGCCCTACCCGTCTTTCTCGCGGTCGTGATTACTTCCGGCTCCGAAAGCAGGATTTCTTCGGCAACACGACCGATTCGGTCACTTTCTTCGAGAGAGATGCCCGGGAGTGTCGACACATTGACCGTAAACGAACCTTCGTTGAAAGGCGGGAGGAAGGAACGCCCGAGAGTAAAGAACAAACCGAGACAGACGACAAAAATAAGAGTAACCAGAATCAACAAGGGTTTGTTGTGTCTGACCGTCCACCCCAAAGCTTTCCGGTAAGCGCCTTTCATCTTGCGGGTAACCCACGGTTCGCGGTTTTCGCTTTCACGGCCTTTCTTTGTTCCGAGAAGATAGCTGCAGAGCACCGGTGTCAGTGTAAGAGCAACCACTGTCGAAGCCACCAACGCAACGATGAACGAGACACCGAGAGGAATCAGCATCCTGCCTTCGATTCCTGACAGGAAGAACAAGGGAATGAAGCTCGCTATAATAATAAGAGACGAGTTGAAAATCGGCATACGAACCTCAGCCGAAGCGTGGTAGACGACTTCAACAAGCGGACGACGGCGATCGTCCGGGAATGCCCGGTTCTCGCGTATCCGTTTATAGACATTTTCCACGTCAACAATCGCATCATCGACGAGACTGCCGATCGCAATGGCGATACCTCCGAGACTCATCGTGTTAAGCGTGTAACCGAGGAAATGGAGTATTATGACAGTCACTATTATTGATAGAGGAAGCGCGATGACCGAGATAACCGTCGTTCGTATATTCATCAGGAAGAAGAATAGCACGATGATTACGAAAAGAGCTCCCTCAAGAAGTGTTTCCTGAAGATTCGAAATAGAATTATCAATAAAATCAGCCTGTCTGAATATATTGGTGTGGATAACAAGATCTGATGGGAATGTAGGCTTCATTCCGTCGAGTTGTTCCAATATGGATTCAGTAAGTTCGTTTGTAGACGCCGCCGGCTGCTTGGTTACGGTAATCAGCACCGCTTCGCGACCTCTGACCGAACCGGTTCCCAGTCTCGGTTGCTCGGGTCCGACGGTTACTGTAGCGATATCGGCCAGCATCACCTGTCCGTTTTCATCGCTTCTCACCACTGCGTTGCCGATATCTTCAACCGAACGCGTATTGATTTCTCCCTTTACTATGTATTCGTTACCCCAGTCATAAACAATCGATCCGCGGGCATTATCGTTGACACCTTCGGTTGCTTCGAGAACTTCGTCGACCGTCACTCCGAGAGCCTGCATACGCTGGGGATTAAGTTGAATCTGATATTGCATGACATCGCCGCCAAGCACACTGACCTGTGCAACCCCTCCAAGCGCCAACAGACGAGGAGCGATGACCTTGTCAGCGATAGTCCTCAGATCCATCATAGAAGTCGAGTCGGCCTGAAGCCCAATGATCATCATCTCGCCAAGAATCGATGATTGAGGCCCCATCACCGGCGTAGCGACCCCGGCCGGAAGTTTTTCATCAATACCCGAAAGTCTTTCGGAAACAATCTGGCGTGCAGTGAAAATCTCTGTATCCCAGTCAAATTCGACACTTACGGCCGAAAAGCCGGTGGTACTGGTTGACCTCACCCGTCGTACACCGGTCGCACCGTTGAGGGCAGTTTCTACCGGATAGGTTACCAACTTCTCAACCTCTTCGGGAGCCATTCCCGGCGCCTCAGTCATGACGACGACTGTTGGCGCATTCAGGTCCGGGAAAATATCTATCTCGGAGCGCACAAGCGTTATACATCCGAACACCAGCACCAGTCCCGTCAGGATGAGAATGGTCAGCCGGTTGTCGAGTGAAAATCGGATTATTTTGTTAAGCATGACATCAACCGTTTAATGGGAATGACTGTGACCTTCGGGAACAACTCCGCTTTTCTCTGCAAGTTTCACAGCTGTCACACCTTCGACAACAACTTCGTCGCCGGGATGCACGCCTTTGACTACCTCGACGACCTTACCGTCGCGGGCACCGAGCGTTACCGGCGATTTGAGATATCCTTCTTCATCAACCT
Organism: uncultured Bacteroides sp.; assembly: GCA_964454925.1. Taxonomy (GTDB): domain Bacteria; phylum Bacteroidota; class Bacteroidia; order Bacteroidales; family Muribaculaceae; genus CAG-873. The sequence goes on along the minus strand of CAYVXC010000009.1, from coordinate 15,032 downwards.
TGACATAAACGAAGTAATTTCCCTGTTGCTCGGAGACTGCTGTCAACGGGACCGTCACCACGTTCTGTCGGTTTGCGCCTATAAGATAACCTTGAACAACCGCACCCGGGACAAACTTCCCTGAAGAATCGAATGCGAATGTCACCGGGAGATACCCCGGCCGGTTTGTCGATGTGACGGTTGTCGACAATTTTGTTCCGCCTAATGAGGCGAGATCAATCAGGTCGTCGTTACCCGGCACAGAGATACGCGCATCGGTTACCTCAGGAATTTTGGAGGCATATCTGTCGGGGACATCAAAAGTCACGGTCAGTCTGGCGTTGTCGGTTACTGTGCCTATAACCGTTCCGGGTTCCACAATCTGACCCTGGGCGACATCGAGTGAGGTCACTGTGCCGGTGATGGGCGAAGTCACTTTACCGGTGGCGGCTGCCGGGCTGTATGAAGCCTTGGCGACATTATAGTCAGCCAATGCCTGATTATATCGGTCGGCAGTAATCAGCTGTTTATCAAATAGTGGTTTAAGGCGGTCAAGTTCACGTTTGGCAGCCTCGAGAGTTGCACGCGCCGCCGCGTTCTGGTCTCCTCCCGTCACTCCGGTGCTCTTCACCACCCCGATCAACTGTCCTTTCTTGACCTGGCTTCCTACAGCGATATCCGATGCAAAACTAAATACTCCGGCTGTAGGGGCCGACAGGGAGCCTACTGACGCGGCCGAGCCGCTTATCAACCCTGTAACCTTGACGACATCGTTCATTCCCGCAGCAACGGCCTTCATGGTCTTCACGCCGAACTGTGCGGCCCTTTCCGGTTCGAGCACAATTTCGTCACCGCTACCGTGGTCGTGTCCTTCGTGTTCATGATCGTGATCATGTTCGTCGTGGTCCTCATGCTCATGATCGTGACCCTCGTGGTCGTGATCATGGCCTTCGTGACCGTGTTCGTGTGCATGGTCATGCACAAGTTCATTTTTCTCCCGGGCACAGGAGCCTCCCGTAAGGCCCATCATCCCGAGATAAAGCAGAGCAATAACAACATGAATAGTTTTTCTCATCGTTAAGATTTTGACTGGTGTTAAGTATAGATTAGCGCCTGATCGCGCGGTTATTTCTTTGTCCCACAAAGTTACACAAAAAATGCGTCGCAGACTAACAGAATTTCTTTTTTTTTAGTAATTTTGTCGTCTCAACTTTTTTCGCATAACCAAAGAAATCTTCTTGTCAGATAAACAGACCACCTTCCAGACTACATGACCACCTCGGCCGACACTCCCCTGTTCTCCATTATTACCGTCACTTACAATGCTCAGGACACTCTCAGACCAACTATGCAAAGTGTCCTCGGACAAACTTTTGGCGATTATGAGCATATAATCATGGACGGCTGTTCCAAAGATGACACCCTGACTATCGCCGAACAGACCAAGACACCGATGACTCGCATATTTTCCTCACCCGATCACGGAATCTACGACGCCATGAATAAGGCCATCGGAGTTGCCCGCGGAAAGTATCTGATTTTCCTTAATTCCGGAGACCGTTTTTATGACAACAAGGCTCTTGAAAGGATGGCAGAATTCGCCGTCGGCTCGCCCGGTATCATCTATGGCCAGACCGTGTTGATTGACAAAGATAATAATATCCTGGGGCCGCGCCATCTGACGGCACCCGCCGAGCTGAACGCCGATTCGTTCAAGGACGGAATGCTTGTTTGCCATCAGGCCTTCGGAGCCCGCGCCGACATTGTCCCGTTGTATAACACTGATTTCCGTTTTTCAGCCGACTATGAATGGTGTATAAGATGCCTCCAGGTTTCGGATAATAACGCCTACGTCGGAGACGAACCCATTATCAGGTATCTGAGTGAGGGCATGACAACCAGGAATCACCGCCGGTCGCTGATTGAGCGATTCAAGATCATGAGTCATTACTACGGATTTTTTCCGACATTGGGCCGTCATCTCGGTTTTTTAACGAGATATGTCAAAAGAAGAAAAACGGCCGTCAATGCCCAATAATATTTTACATAGAACTATATGTATATCATCAATACTACTTTTGCGGTTGTCCGCGAACTTGAAGCTGAGTTTACCAAGTGGGTAAAGGAGGTTTACATTCCGTCGGCCATGAACAGCGGCCTGTTTTCTGCTCCGCGCCTTGCCGTGGTTCTCTCTAACGAGGATCCTCGAGGCGTAAGCATGGCTTGTGAAATGCAGGTAGAATCAATAAGCGAAGCCGTCAGATGGCACGACGAGACGGCCTGTCTTCTGCGCGACGATATGACTGCACGTTGGGGCGAACGGGCCATGTTCTTCACTACCTATCTGAAAATCGTCTGATGGACTATGATAAAATAATCATCGGTATCGACCCGGGTACAAACCTGATGGGTTATGGACTTCTCGGAATCAAGGGAAAAACGCCATCTACAATTGCACTCGGAGTCATCAGGCTGTCAAAATTCGAGGACCACTATATGAGACTCCATCGGATTTATGAGCGCGTACTCGGATTGGTCGAGCAGTATTGCCCCGACGAGATGGCCATTGAAGCTCCTTTCTTCGGAAAAAATGTGCAGTCAATGCTTAAGCTCGGACGAGCACAGGGGGTGGCAATGGCCGCCGCACTCGCCCGCCAGGTTCCGATAACCGAGTACGAGCCCCGAAAAATAAAAATGGCCATCACCGGGAACGGGGCGGCCTCTAAGGAACAGGTTAGGGAAATGCTGAGACGGATACTGAAAATCCCGGAAGAATCTCTGGATATTGAATTGGATGCGACCGACGCACTCGGAGCCGCCTTATGCCATCACTATGAGAGCTCAAAACCGGTCAAATCAGCATCTTATTCCTCATGGAAAGACTTTATTGCCAAGAATCCCGGAAAAGTTAAGGGCCTATGACAACAAAGCCTGTTTCCCGAATGTTAAAATTAAAGAAAAATATTTCGTTTTTCCTCTTTGACGAATCTTTTTTTCGTTGAATTTTTATACCTTTGAAGCCGTAATATATCCCTCATTTCAATACCAGAATTTTTCATTTCGAACACTTCGATCAAACGCTAACAATCACTGTAATACATGAAACTGACACTTAACATCAATTACCGTACCAACTGGGGTGAATCGGTTTATGTGACCGGTTCTGTTCCGGCCTTGGGCAACGGCAATTACGGAGCGGCTCCGCGTCTGACCCTCGAAGGTACCGACCTGTGGACCATCGAGCTGGATCTGCCCGATAATTCGCCTGAATTTACATACCGATACTTCGTCCGTCACGAAAACGGTTATACAAAGAATGAATGGGGCGAATCCCGACGTTTTGTCCGCGGAAACGGTGTCTCCCGTTTTGTTTCTTATGACCGGTGGCAGGATCAGCCGTGGAACAAACCATACTATTCTTCAGCTTTCATCGACTGCATCAAACGTCAGGACAACCGCGCCGATGCTGCTGTTCCTTTTGCCGATACTGTTGTTCTCCGCGTGTCGGCCCCGATGGTCAACCACGATGAATCGATCGCTATCGTCGGTTCGACTGCCGGCCTTGGCGAATGGGATCCCCGTCGGGCAGTGAAACTCAGCAACCATAACTTCCCTGAATGGGAATGTGTAATCGACAACCGCTCACTTTCGCTCGGAGTCGAATATAAATTTATTCTTGTCAAGACCGCGACCGGCGAAGTCGTGGCTTGGGAAAACGGTGACAACCGGAAGATGGACATCGCTCCGGTGCCCGGAACCGCCACCCTCGTGACCGGTATGCATTTTGCCAATCCGCTTCCTGCCTATCACGGTGCGGGCGTCGCCATCCCTGTTTTCTCTGTAAGAACCGACGAGGACTTCGGTGTCGGCGACTTTATCGACCTTAAGAAAATGATTGATTGGGCGGCCGCGACAGGTCAGACATTCCTCCAGATTCTGCCGATCAACGACACCACGATGACCCATACGTGGACCGATTCCTATCCCTACAATGCCAATTCGACGTTTGCTCTCCATCCGATGTATATGCGTCTGAGCGAACTCGGCACTCTGAAAGATCCGGCCCGACGTGAGTATTTTGAAAAACTCGGAAAAGAGCTTAATGAACTGAAGGAAATCGACTACGAACGGGTCAATAACGGCAAAACGGAATTTTTCAAAGAGATTTTCGCTCAGGAAGGCAAAAAAGTTCTGGCTACTGACGAATTCAAGAAATTCCTTGCAGCCAACGAAAGCTGGCTGAAAGCCTATGCCGCTTTCTGCGTGCTCCGTGACCGGTTCTCTACCCCCGATTTCAACGCATGGGGTGAATATGCCGCTTACGACAAAGCTAAAATCGACAAATTCATTGCTGAAAACAAGTCTGACATAGACTTTGTCTATTATATCCAGTTCAATCTCGACCGACAGATGAAGTCTGTCCGCGACTATGCCCATTCAAAAGGTGTCGCCATTAAGGGTGATATTCCTATCGGAATTTCCCGTACAAGCGTAGACGCGTGGACCGATACCCGACTCTTCAACATGGACTGCCAGGCCGGTGCTCCACCCGATGATTTCTCGGTACTCGGTCAGAACTGGGGCTTCCCGACCTATAACTGGGAAGAAATGAACCGCGACGGTTTCGCCTGGTGGAAAGCCCGCTTCAAAAAGATGAGCGAATATTTCGACGCCTACCGAATCGACCACGTCCTCGGATTTTTCAGGATATGGCAGATTCCGATGGATGCGCTTCACGGACTGCTCGGAATCTTTAATCCGGCCCTTCCTTTCACCCCCGACGAACTGAGGTATAACTACGATTTCTGGTTCGACAGCGATCTCTATACCAACCCCTATATCATGGACTACTTCCTCGGCGATTTCTTCGGAGAATATACCGACGAAGTAAGAAGCCGGTTCCTTGACTCGTTGGGTTATGGACGCTATCGTCTCAAAGACCGATTCAATACCCAGCGAAAAGTTGCCGACTACTTTGCCGACCAGCCCAAAGACGAAAAGAACAACCGGATCTGCAACGCTCTTCTCGGTCTGATCGATGACGTTCTATTCATTGAAGATCCCTACGAAAAAGGAAAATACCATCCGCGCATCTCCGCACAGTTCACGTATATCTACCGTTCGCTGAATGACTACGAGCGCTGGTGCTTCGACAGACTCTACAACGACTTCTATTATCATCGTCATAACGACTTCTGGTATGGAAAGGCAATGTGGAAACTTCCGCCGCTTATCGACGCAACCAACATGCTTGTCTGTGCCGAAGACCTCGGAATGATTCCCGGATGTGTCCCCGCCGTTATGAACGAGCTCGAAATTCTGGCTCTGGAAATCCAACGTATGCCAAAAGACCCGAAATCTGAATTCGGCAATACCTGGAACTACCCCTATTACTCGGTTTGCACAACCTCTACTCACGACATGGGCGGTATCCGCCAGTGGTGGGAAGAGAACCGGGAGACTACCCAGCGTTTCTATAACAACGTCCTTGGTGAGCATGGTGAAGCTCCCTACTTTGCCGAGCCCTGGATTTGCGCCAAGATTCTCGACCTTCACTTCAAGTCGCCGTCGATGCTGTGCATCATCCCGCTTGCCGACCTCCTCTCGATGGACGGAACACTCAGACGCAACGATCCGAGAGAAGAAATGATCAACGTCCCTGCCAATCCTCGCCACTACTGGCGCTTCAGAATGCATCTGACTGTTGATGAACTTCTCGCCGCTAAAGATTTCAACAATCATCTCAAGGGCATGATCAAGTCCTCTGGACGTTGAAAATCTCAACGATAAATCTAACGAGCCGGGGCATTCCGTTTCATCATGGAATTGCCCCGGTTCTTTAAACCAATCTGAAATAACTCTGATTTTATGACACCGATAACCGATGACGAACTGAGAGCGGCGTGTCTTGAAGAGCGATACGAAAATCGTCTCGCCTTTCCCGAAGTCTTTCCGTCCGTCGAGCAATGGAGATATATCATTGAATTCAAAATGAAAACACTCGCCGGGCGACTTTACAGAAAATATCTCGTCGCGTGGCTAACTCCAAAAGCCGAACGGACAGCTTTTCATACGGCGGCACTCGAAAATATGGCCGCATATCTTTCCGCGATTCCTCGCGAGAAGGCAGTCAAAGCTGTCTATAGCGACGTAACCTCCGCTCCCGACGGGACACTCGCCCTGATTGACGAGTGTCGTCTCTTTGACGCCAAAGAGCTTTCACGGCTTATCGACGAAGGACAAAACAGCTTTGTCGCCGACGCTATCAACGCCTACCAGCCCGAATATACCGATGAAGATCTCCTGCTTATGTCTGATCTGGCCGTCTTGCTTCAGAATCTCCCGGCGCTCGGAGAAGTCAGGTCCGTGCGCGGACTATTCAGGGACGAAACGAAATATGTCTGCCCGAATGGCCATGCAAACTCTCCTGATACGGAATTTTGCTCCGAACCCGACTGTGGCCTCGATATTTTCGGCCTGACAGAAGACCAGCACAAGAATATCTCGAATTATTCCCATCGCGTCAAAGTCCTACGCCGTCTCCTGGATAACCGTGATTCCTACCGGTCCATTTAATAAGCCCCTCAAGGGCGTAAAACACGCCTATCAGTCTCAAAATTCGTAAAATCTTATATGGTTATATAATAATCGAGTATATTGTCACGTTATATAAGCGTGTTCTTAAACACTATAACACGCCTAATCACCAATCGTAAAACCTCAAACCTGCCTATGAAGAAAATTTCTACTCTCAATCAGCCAATGACAACAACAGCAATCCGCCGCGAGCCTGTCGCTCAAAGCCCCCGCCCCGAAATCCTTGCCAACCTTCGCCGTTTCGCTCGCGCATACAGGCCTTTCGGCACTTCTTTTCCGGGCATGATTCTCAACTAAAGCATCTTTATATCAGTATTTTTCCACGATTTACCAACTTTAATAGCCTCGAATGGATTTTTGAGATGAAAATACTTGGTAATTTGAAATTTCTTTATTAAGTTTGCACATCAATCATTTCCATTACCAATCAACTATTAAAAAATCATCATGAACAAGACTGAATTAGTTAATGCTATCGCTGAAAAAAGCGGCCTCACAAAAGCTGATGCAAAAAGCGCGTTAGACGCTACTCTCGAAGCAATGGGCGAAGCTCTTGCTAAAGGCGACAAAATCGCTCTCGTAGGTTTTGGTACTTTCAGCGTCGTTGAAAAAGGCGAACGCACCGGTATCAACCCCCGCACAAAAGAAACCATTACCATCGCACCCCGCAAATCCGTGAAATTCAAACACGGTGCTGAACTTCACGAAAAAATTAAATAATTTTCGTACCGGCTTTTCGGCCGTTTGAAAAAACGTCTTGTCTCCCTCTTACTCAGAACGGATTCAAGACGTTTTTATCTGTTCTTACCCGACAATGTCTTGTTTACTTTGAATCACTATTTTATCCTATGAAATCTAACCTGATAACCTTTGCTCTGCTTTCCGGAGCGCTCTCGGCCGGAGCGGTCAGCATTTCGCCAACCGTAGACTGGTCCACCGACGGCAATCATGGCTCCGGAGCCGACGCACACTATATCCAGCGCTTTGTTCTAAGAAATTTAGGCGATGATATCGCCGGAATGGCTTTCAACCAGTTCGCCCGAAAGATGACCCCGGTCAATCCGGCCGATACTCTTCGTGAACTCGTACCCGGTTATTACTATGTCGCTTCGCCCCGTTTCGCCTATCCGGGCGACTCACTGGTCATCGAAATCACCACTCGTGCTCACCTCGTCAATTCAAGTTACGCCCCCGACGGTGTCCATCTTGTCAAGACCGACGGAACGACAGCGCCCGTTGTATATTCACGCCATCAGCTGACCCGTCCCGAACAATGGATTCGTCACGGGAAAGATCCTATGCCCTATGGTGATTTAGTCTACAGCCAGAATATCGCCCGCGCGACCGACTGGACTCCCGGGCCCTACGACATTATCCCCTCCTTCAAAAAGGTGACGTTACTCGCTCCCGGCCAATCTCCCAACTTGAATATTCCGGCCGACCGTCCCGGTCTGATTAAAATTCTTGTCCGCGGTGGAAGACCTATGTACTATGGCTCACACGGAGCTAATCTGTTAGCCGCCAAGAATGTTTTTAACGCTAAAATCGGTTCTGTCACAAATCAGGGCGACCTTCCCGATGCCGTTCTCGAATTCGAACCCGATATGAAATGGCGCGGACTGATGATCGACATTGCCCGAAACTACCAACAGCCCGAAACCATAAAGGACATTCTGAAACTGATGGCCGACAATGGTCTCAACAAACTCCACTTCCACCTTGTCGACGACGAAGCGTGGCGCCTTGAAATCGCGCCTCTTCCTGAACTTACAGCCGTTGGTTCACGCCGTGGCTGGGGTACCGACGAAAGCGACCACCTCTATCAGATCTTCACCGGCGACGGAAATCCCGACAATTATACCAATACATCGAACGGCCACCTGACCCGTGATCAATTCAAAGACATCATTAAGACCGCCTACGATCTCGGAATCGACGTGATTCCCGAAATCGAATCGCCCGGTCATGCACGCGCTGCGATCAGGGCGATGGAAGCACGTGCCAAAAACGGCGACTCTTCTTATCGTCTCATTCAGGATGGCGACACCTCGGTTTACACCGGTGCTCAGTCGTTCCACGACAACGTAATGAACCCGGCTCTTCCGGGCCCCTACAAATTCATGGAAACCGTTATTGACGATATAATCGCGATGTACCGGGAAGCGGACGTTCCCCTGAAAGGTATTCATATCGGCGGCGACGAAGTTCCCCGGGGTGCATGGAATGGTTCTGAGGCGGCCCGTCTGTTCATGGAAGAAAACAATCTTCCCGACCAACATGCGTTCCACGCCTATTTTGTCACAAAGATCGCTAAAATGCTCGCCGACCGAGGTGTTCCCATGCACGGTTGGCAAGAGGTCGCCCTCGGACATTCACCCGAATATGACGCACAGATCGCACCCGTCACAGGCGGCATCAATTGTTGGAGTACCATAATCAAAAAAGGAGAAAAACCGGTACCTCTGCGTGCGGTTGAAGGAGGTTATCCGGTCATCATCAGCAATGTCGAGCATCTGTACTTCGACCTCGCCTATAGTCCCCATCCCGAGGAAAAGGGTCTTAACTGGGGTGGCTATGTCGACGAATTTTCGGCATTCAATTCCTATGCCGGCGAACTTTGTCCGGCAACCGGCTCCGAAAAAGGTCATGTCATTGGCCTCAACGCCCATGTATTCGCCGAAACGATGAGATCGGGCGATCAACTCAAGACCTATCTTGCACCGAAGATTTTCGGTCTTTCGGAAAGAGCTTTCAACAGCGATTCGACATATACCGAAGCTCAATTCAACAAAATCATCGGAAACAAGGAACTTCCCCGACTGGAAAAGGGCGGCCAGCCCCTGCATCTCCGTCAGCCCGGCATAATCGTTGAAGACGGCATGATTATCATGAATACGCCCTACGACGGCGGAACAATCCGCTATACCCTCGACGGAACAGAACCGAATGAAAATTCAGCGGTTTACTCCGGACCGGTCGCCCTTAACGGAGCAACCGACATCCGCGCCCGCTATTTCCGCAATGGCGCGATGTCGGTTACAACATATCTGTTTGTTAAAAACTAACCGATAAATCACGAAGCTTTATCTGCTGTCTTCAGCATCGTGGCTTCAAGAATCTCTTTAATCACTTCGGTGTCGTGACCAACACGGCGCCGAAGTTCTTTTGAGTAGGCTTCATAATCGTCGATCGGCTCGGCGGCAACTCCCGATTCGGCGGCGGCCTTTGCTACAGCCGGCGCAACGGCGGTGAGAAGACGCGGATCAAGAGCGGTCGGGATAATATATTCGGGTCCAAATGAAAGTTCTTCTACGTTGTATGCTTCCAGAACACGTTCAGGAACCGGTTTATGGGCCAATTCAGCGATGGCGTGTACGGCCGCGATTTTCATTGCCTCGTTGATTTCGCTTGCTCTCGAATCAAGTGCTCCACGGAAAATGTATGGGAACCCAAGCACGTTATTGACCTGATTGGGGAGATCTGAGCGACCGGTTGCAAAAATCATGTCGGGACGTGTTTTCTTAGCCAGGCTGTATTCAATCTCGGGATTAGGATTTGCAAGAGCGAATACAATCGGACGGGGAGCCATTGACTCAAGCATAGCCGGCGTTACGACATCAGCCACCGAAACTCCGAGGAAGACATCGGCGCCCACCATTGCATCGGCCAGAGTGACGCAGTCGGTGTCACGTGCAAATGGTTCTTTGACTTTCGAAAGATTCTTACGATCGGTCCTGATGACACCTTTCGAATCACACATCAGGATATTCTCGGGTTTAACACCGAGTTCGATGAAAAGAAGCGTACAGGCGATTGCCGCCGCGCCGGCGCCATTGACTACAAGTCTTATCTCATCGATCTTCTTATCCTGAAGTTCAAGAGCATTCAGAAGAGCCGCACCGGTGATAATCGCCGTGCCGTGCTGATCGTCGTGCATAACCGGAATATTCAGAACCGATTTGAGTCGGGTTTCAATATCGAAACATTCGGGAGCTTTTATGTCCTCCAGGTTTATCCCGCCAAAAGTCGAGCTTATCGCCGAAACCGTCTCTACGAAACGGACCGGGTCTTTCTGGTCAACTTCGATATCAAAGCAATCGATGTCTGCAAAAATCTTAAAGAGCAGAGCTTTGCCCTCCATGACGGGTTTTGAGGCCTGAGAGCCGATGTCACCGAGTCCGAGAACAGCCGTTCCGTTCGAAATGACGCCTACAAGATTACCCTTGTTGGTATATTTATATGCATTCGCCGCGTCTTTTTCTATTTCAAGCGAAGGATAAGCCACTCCGGGTGAATAGGCCAACGCAAGATCCTGTTGGGTCTTGTAGGGTTTGGTCGGGATTACCTCGATTTTACCGGGATAGGGATATTCGTGATACCTGAGTGCTTCTTCGGGAGTTACGCTTACGGGTTTCCGGATGTACTTTTTGCTCTGTGTGTATTTCTTACTCATAGTCGGGTGTTGTTCATAGTTAGTAATTTCTATTAATACAACACCTGAACACCGGCTAATGTTCGACGTATTATCTGAACCCCTCGAGGAAGATAAATTCGGCGTAAGCGCCTTTCATAACATCGATGAAACGCGCCAACGTCGAATTGTTGAGTATTTCCGGAATAACCTTACGGTTGTTGATAAACAGCCCCAGTTTAACCGGGTCTGTCGGCGACGACACCCCTACTCCGGCCTTGAAGCCTTCAAGTGCACGGGTCACAAGCGGTTCGAACTCTTCTTTCAAACCGGGAAGTTCGCCATCTTCCAATGAATCCTCGGTCATGAACCTATAATATGTTTTGTCCGGGGTCATGGTTACGTCTGCCCGAGCTACATCTGCGACCGAGAGCATAAAGCTGACCCGGTCAACAGATGCCGTTATTGTCTCGTTAATATTCATAAAAATATCTAATAATCAATTTAATAGAAGCCTGCAACTTCCGTTGGTTAATTGATTGCAAAGTTAAGGATATTTCTACAAATATCAATGAATTCTTATCTCAGGTTTTCTTATCGTCCTCCTGCGGTCGATTGGTCGGCCTCTCCTCCGACGTTGATAAGTTTGTTGGCCTTGCGTTTCTGATTACCCCACTGGAGGTTATAATTGATTCCGATATAAGGAAGTCTGTAATCGGTTCTGGTATAGCGTTCGCTCGTGTTCCATTTGCTCAGGTTCCTGGACCCTCTTTCGTAGTGTCCGAACGGCAACAGACAACCGACCGAGAAACTCCATCGTTTCAGATTATATGTCAGGTCGATGATATTGATATCTTCGCCCCATGAAATATTTTCACCCCAGAGATTTCTTTGAGCACGCATATACTGAGCAGTCAGGGTGAAGCCCCAGTGACGCAACTGCATGGTTGCGTAGCCATACCAGTCACTGTTTGTCAACGTATAACCACGGCCTCTCATCCTCTCGGTTCGCCAATCAATGTAACCACTGAAAACAAGCCAATTAGGAATAGCTTCTATCTGCGGAGCGATGAAGAGTGACAGATTCTGCAACCCCCGGCTGTTTTCATAAGTATTGACAAGTTTATCTCCCTGCCACTCAAAAAGCGGGGTAATTGCATTAGGCGATGTGTAGGCTCTGACTCCGAACTGACCAAATACCCGTGGAATCTGGAAGCTGTATCGGAAAGTCAGCATATAGCTGTTCGATGTTTTCAGATTTGGATTACCGATACGCCACTGGAATTCGTCAATTTGTTGAGGGGTCGGATTGGTTTCGGCGAGCGTAGGTGTTGACTGCCACGACTCAAAGTTGAGACGCAACTGGTGTTTCTGATTGATGCTGTAAGAGACAGACGCCTGAGGACGAAGATTCCACGTCGTACTTCCGAGACCGGTTTCACGGAAATAGAAATCTGTGTATTGTACCCCGAGACCGGCGGTTAGCGCAAACCGGTTGATGCGTCTGAAATATTCCGAGAAGAAATAAACTTTGTCCTGTCGTTGATGAAACACGGTTCCTCCAAGATTTTCGTATGTCGAGCGGTTGCGGTTTGCCGTATAAGATGCTCCCGCCGTCAGCCGCGAGTTCGCCCAATTCTTTATATAATCGGCCTCTATCGCGTACAATTGGTTTTGGTCCTTGATATTAGTGTGTATATCCGTGAGGTACTCGTTTAAATCTGAATACTGTTCGATATAGTCCGAGAATGTGCGGCCAAAATACAACTGACTCTTGAAGTCAACTACGAGAACCTGACGGCCACTGAAATGCTGCTCCCAATAAGCCGAGAGCGAAGGGCGTGACCCTTTGCTTCCGTTTATGTCAGTAAGCAAAATATCACTTAGATCGGCATTCGTAGACATGAGGCCATAATATGCCCGCCGGTTAGTCGGTGTCAGATATCC
>CAYVXC010000009.1:0-1998 GCA_964454925.1 uncultured Bacteroides sp. | reverse complement strand
CACTGGGTGGCATTGAACATCACCGAACCGCCTACCGACGGATTGACAACGATGACATTCAACACGGTTGTCGCCCCACCATATCTCAGTCCCGGATTTTCAATCCATTCTACTCTTTTAATTGTAGATGGTAAAAGATTTTTAACCTGTTCAACCGAAGCCTCGCGTCCGTTGATTCTTACTTGAACAGGCTGCCCGGCGGATGTGACCGTTCCCAGCACATCATTGACTGAAACGGACGGAATCATAAGATTTGCCAACAGTTGAACACCGTTCTTAGAATAATCAACCGCACTCTGCGACGGATGATAAACATCCATATCCGCCTTGTGTACTACTTTGGGAGCTTTGATTACTATTTCATGTAATTCTTCGACTTGTAGCGAATCCTTTGACTGAGACTGTGCGGTCACTGTTCCAATAGTTGCGACAGCTAAAATAACGAAAAGGGTCTGTTTCATATCATTTCTTTTTTACTATTTGTCGTTTAATTTTTGTCGCAAAATTACTTCCCCTTATCAGTTCAGGCAATACCCAAAAGGGTATGATTGCCGTCTTCCACCCCCATTGATGAAAAAATACCCTTTTGGGTACGGACAAAAAAATTCGGCGCAAGACCGTGGTTTGGTCTCGCGCCGGATTATTTATGTCAGACTATTATCAGCGGGGGAGAACGTTGACTTTAAGTTTATTGTAAGCGCGTTCCGCTTTGTCGCGCGCAGCCTCGACAGTCTCATCGGTCGCAAGGATTACACCCATGCGGCGATGGCCTTTGATTTCGGGCTTACCGAAAATTCGGATTTGGACACCGGGTTCTTCAAGCACCTCTTCCAAGTTATCAAACTCGATTTTGTCGGTATCACCTTCAACGACAATCGCCCGCGAGGCCGACGGCCCATAGAACTTAATCGAAGGAACAGGCAGTCCGAGGAGCGCACGTGCGTGGAGTCCGAACTCGCTGAGATCCTGGCTGATCATGGTGACCATGCCGGTGTCGTGAGGTCGTGGCGAAACTTCGCTGAAAATCACCTCGTCGCCCTTGATGAACAGTTCGACTCCGAAGATACCATAGCCGCCGAGAGCATCGGTGATCTTTTTGGCCATTTCGCGAGCTGACTCGATGGCTTTTGGGCTCATCGGCTGGGGTTGCCACGAGTAGCGGTAATCACCCTCGATCTGGATGTGACCGACCGGTTCACAGAAAACGGTTCCGGCCGAGTTGCGGACCGTCAGAAGCGTGATCTCATAATCGAAATCGACAAAACCCTCGACGATGACGCGGCCGGCGCCGGCGCGTCCGCCTTCCTGAGCGATTTTCCATGCATTTTCAATATCGGCTTCCGATTTGACAACCGACTGACCGTGACCCGAAGACGACATGATCGGTTTGATGACACAAGGAATACCGACTTCGGCAATCGCGGCTTTGAACGAATCGAAATCGTCGGCGAATCTGTAAGGCGAGGTCTTCAAGCCAAGTTCTTCGGCAGCCAGACGTCTGATGCCTTCGCGGTTCATTGTCAGAAGGGCCGCCCGTGCGGTCGGCGTTACGTTATATCCCTCTTTCTCAAGTTCGACCAAAACCGGAGTCGCGATAGCCTCGACTTCGGGAATGATGTGATCGGGTTTCTCAAGTTCGATGACCCGGCGGAGTTCCACAGGGTCAAGCATATTGAATACGTGACTGCGATGAGCTATCTGCATTGCCGGAGCGTTAGCGTATTTGTCACACGCGACAACTTCGACACCATAGCGCTGCAATTCGATTGCAACTTCCTTACCAAGTTCACCACTGCCGAGAAGAAGCGCCTTCTTCCCTACGCCGGTCATTACCGAGCCGATTTTAGTCATAATTCTTTATTCTTTGATTGATTAAAACGATACCACAAAGGTACGACAATTTCACCAACCGCGCAAATCCCCCTCGACTTTGGAGTTTTCCGCAACAATCTCAGCGGAAAGCCAACTCTATCCGCCCATATAAGACCAAAGCAACAT
>CAYVXC010000008.1:9668-30495 GCA_964454925.1 uncultured Bacteroides sp. | reverse complement strand
AAAACGGCACTGAATACAACTTCAAACAAATGTGTGATGAAATAAAAGTTCTAGCAGCAAAGACCTTCTTACTACCCAATGCCTCCGATAACATTCGAGAGTATAGTTGGCTACGAAAGAATCTCGGTAAATACACCACTTATGAGGATAACCGGAAGTCTTATTTTGAAGACCTTCTCGCTTATCTCAAAGATTACGGGTATCATCTCTAATTTAGTATAAAACAAATTACTGATTGACTCAAATGAAATGGTATACTCTGAGTACCTTGTTGATGTAATGCTTTCCGAGAAGAAAGTATTTAAAATTAACTTAGATATTCACTGGTAGCATGAATATTTATACAGAGCAATAATTGAGACAATCACTGCAATCCGGTGATGGATTTTAGGATGGACGGTATTTGTTTTGGTGTTCGCGTTTGGGGGGCTCGGGTTTGGGGCCAACAATGAGGACGATTTCGCCACGGGGCGGATTGGCTTCGTAGTGAGCGGCGAGTTCGCCGAGTGTGCCTCGACGCGTCTCCTCGAATTTCTTTGAGATTTCGCGTGATACTGAGGCTTCGCGGTCTTCGCCCGACGTTTCGGCAATCTGGCGGAGCGTTTTGGCCAGTCGGACGGGCGATTCGTAAATGACGGACGTGACCGGAGATTCAGCGATCTCAGCGAGACGCGTCTGACGGCCTTTTTTGCCGGGGAGAAATCCCTGGAAGATAAATCGTTCACATGGTAATCCCGAACTGACCAAAGCGGGCACGAAAGCCGTGGCGCCCGGGAGCGTCACGACTTCGAGGCCTTCGCGCCGACATTCCCGCGCAAGCATAAAGCCGGGGTCGGAGATTCCGGGTGTGCCTGCATCAGATATGAGCGCAACGGTTTCTCCGGCTTTGAGTCGTTCGATTACCCGCCCTGACGCAGTGTGCTCGTTGAATTTATGATGACTTTCAAGAGGGCGCGAAATGTCGAAGTGTTTTAATAGGGGCGCACTCGTACGCGTATCCTCTGCCAAAATCAGGTCTGCATTGGAAAGGACCTCGACCGCACGAGGAGTCATGTCGCCGAGATTGCCGACCGGAGTCGGAACGATATATAGGATGCCGCTCATCTAACTAAGTCAGCAATAATGAGGCTTGATGATAGACAGAAAATCTTCGACGGTCTCGGCGTTGTCAGGCGTAGCAAATCTGGTTTTAACATATTGACAAGCCGCGGCATAGTCAGGCATCGAATTGAGCTCGGCGAGAGCTTCGCGGAAGAGATCATCGTCCTGATGGAACAACTCGCGACGGAAACGGAATTTGTCGTTAAGCGTGAATACCTTTTTCAAGTCTTCCGCACCGCGGCGAGACAGCATTTCGTCGACGCGGATGTCGTCGTCGGCAGTCGGATGGCCGTAGGTCAACGGCTCGGCGACCGGTTCAAACGAAGTCTTTTCGCTTTTATCTTCGACAGATTCATCGGCGGGAGAGTCCTCGAGCGATACGCTTACAATTTCCGCGCTGTCCATCAGGTATTGATCATCGGTTTCGACTGACAATGCGGGAGTCTCTTCATGAACCGGCGATGGGTTGACCGGAGTTCTTTCGCCGGCCATATCGAGCGAAGCGGGGTCGAAATATTCTTCGCCTTTCTCAACGCCTTTTTCTATGGCTTCGGAAGCGTCATCGGTTTCGTCCTCGATTTCGTCTGAAACCGCTTCCTGATCTTTCACCTCGTCCTCGGTAAGAGCCAAATCAAGTTTTTCAAGAGTTTCTTCGACAGCTTCGGGCTCGGGTTCGCCCTGACTGAGCAGTTCTTCAAAGAGGGATGTAAACTCTTGGTATTTTTCGCCGAGAAGCTTTCTCAGATCATCGGTATCGCGTTTTGAAAGCACATGAAGCAGGCCTTCGAGTTCGACGTTCAGTCGGGTCAGTTTTTCGATATGTTCTTTCATATTTATTGGATTTACTTATTTCAATTTATCGGACAGAGACGACAACAAGAAGTTTGAAATGGCCGCCTTCAGATTCGAACGAGAGCAGAAGAAATTATTAACCATAACGACAACCACGTGACTCGGGCATCCCTTGGAGTCAAGCAGATAGCCGGCATAGCACTGGACAGCGCTCATACTGCCGGTTTTCATGGCGAGTCGGCCATCAAGCGAGGTTTTTGCCAAAAAATTTTTCATCGTACCTGAATGGCCGGCAACCGGAAACAAACCAACATAAGTGTCAGCCATGTTGCTTCGAGCCATCCATTCAAGCATCTCGCCCATGAAACGAGGACTGATCTGATTGGCACGCGACAGACCGCTGCCGTCATAAACGGTGATATATTCCGGGTGGAGACCACGTTCTTTCCATAAGTTCATCTCGACATTGAGCGCATCGCCAATATCGCCATACTTCGCAGGTGTCGAATTGAAACGCCTGAGAACCCCCTCGGTAAACATATTATCGCTTCGGAACATCATGATCTTCATGATCTCGCCCAACGACGGGGAATTGTGGGAGAGAAGAAGCGAACGGTTTTCAGGACTCAGAGTTTTACCCGTCACGGCGATCCCGGCTGATTTCAGTTCCTTTTCAAGAGTTACCTTGAATGAATCGAACGGATAAGGCATCGACGTATTAACCCTGCGCTTCCTATCTGTCAGAAGATCAGCCCCGGTAAGAATGAGATTGGTTGAATAAACCCCACGGATGAGATTGAAACCAGACGGGAGGGGCTTTTTCCAAATTGTACAGTCAAGCCCGGGTACATCGGGATTGGAAGTACCTTTCGCGGGATAATAGCTGAAATAATTATCCGACCAGTTGAAATCAAAAATGCCTGCACCATAAGCCCAGGGGGTATCATCTATGCCCCAATGGTCAATCGGACCTTCGGGATACTGGTAGTCGGGATTGACCCGCAGAAGTGTTATTTTACCCTCGATTCCAGTTATACCCTTGGCTTTAACTGCACGCACGATTTCTGACACAAATCCTTTCTTCTTGGGGAATTGTTCACTGTCGAGAGTCGGATCACCGGAAGCCTTGATAATGAGATTACCCTGAAGAATTCCGTTCTTAATATTTCCTGACGTATAGACTTTTGTCTCATACACAAAATCGGGTTTAAGAACAGTCATGGCCGTCGCCGAAGTAAGTGCTTTTGTGATACTGGCAGGGATAAGGGTCCGGTCTGCGTCACTTTCAAAAACGACCGTATCGGCTTTGATATCCTTAATGTAAATTCCAACCGACGAGTGTATTTCGCCTTCGATACCCAGAACAGGGTCAGAGGCCAAAAGAGTAACCTGACTCAGCAAGGAGAAGGTGGCTATACAAAGACCGCGGATAGATAGAAAAGAATATATATTATGTCTGAAAAATTTCATAGGATGAGCTGTCTCAAGATTTCTTCGCGCAATGAAGCATTGCATATCTGTTTTAGGAGAAACAAAATTAAGCAAATATTCTTGAATATCCAAGTAGAAATTGGTAACTTTACGTCGTAAAACTGCCGGTCAGAAGGCCGTAACCCGTATTTCTAATCAACTGACACAAACGTATGTCGTTTACAACCCATTTATCAGAAACAATTTCTTCCTGGTTTGATTCAATAATCTATCCCACCACACCTGAAGGCCTCTATCAGCCGATTGAATATACAATGTCTTCGGGCGGAAAGCGTCTCCGTCCTACTCTTCTACTTGCATCGGCCGAAGCTTTTGGAGCCGAAGCTGAAACGGTTAAGGACCAGTGTCTCGGAATCGAGATGTTCCACAATTTCACTCTCTTACACGACGATGTCATGGACGGAGCGGATCTTCGCCGAGGCAGGCCTACAGTCCACCGCCGTTGGTCGGAAAATACAGCGATTCTTTCGGGCGACGCTATGCTGACAATGTCGGTAGATCTCATGATGAGATGTCCCGATGACCGGTTGCGACGTGTTCTGGATGTATTCAACCGCACAGCTATGGAAGTCTACGAGGGACAACAATATGACATGGACTTCGAGAATGAAGACGACGTCACGGTCGATCAGTATCTCGAAATGATCAGGCTCAAGACCTCGGTATTGCTCGGATGCGCGATGAAGATCGGCGCGATTATGGCCGGTGCATCAGAGGATGCCACTGAAGCAATGTACAATTATGGAATCGACCTCGGACTTGGATTCCAACTTCAGGATGACTATCTCGATACGTTTGGCGATCCGCTGATTTTTGGCAAACAGATAGGCGGGGATATCCTTAATGATAAAAAAACCTGGCTTATGATTACGGCGGTCACAGAGGATCGCAGCGGTCTGATGACCTCTTCGCGACTGGATCGCCTCGATGAAGACGAAAAAATCAGCCAAGTAACCTCGGTCTATAAAACTCTTGGACTTGATTCAAGAATCAGGGAATTGATAAAAGAGTATTCCGAACGTGCCATCTCTCATATAGAAAAGGTCGATATCAAACCCGACGCGCGCGAATATTTTACTTCGCTCGCTCGTAAACTCGTTGATCGCTCTCATTAATGCCATGACGGATACACATTCCCATCCCTATATGGCCGATACTCCCGCTTTGGCCATTGAATCGGTGCGTCGGGCAATTTCTAACGGCGTTGACAGAATAATTATGCCCAATACCGATGTTTCGACTATAGCCCCGATGAAAGAGCTTGCTTCGGTTTTTCCCGAAAACATAAGACTCGCCATGGGACTTCATCCCACCGAAGTAAAGGAGACCGCCGATGCCGACTTGAAGATTATTCTGGATGAACTTGATTCAGATTCGTGCCGTTATGTCGCAATCGGTGAGGTCGGTCTGGATTTCTACTGGGACAGAACTTTTGAAAAAAAACAGATGGAGATATTTGACCGGCAACTCACTATAGCCGCTCAAAAAAATCTCCCTGTGATAATTCACTGTCGGGAAGCACTCGATGAGACCCTTGAAGTGCTCAGCGGTCATCGAGGAGTGAAAGCTGTTTTTCATTCATTCGGAGGGACTCCGGAAGATATAGACAAAATTCATAAGGTAGGTGACTATTATTTCGGCATCAACGGAATCGTCACCTTTAAAAACTCAGAGCTTAAAAACACGCTGCCGTTCATTCCTTCTGACAGACTTTTGCTGGAAACCGACTCACCATATCTGGCTCCGGTTCCTAAGCGGGGAAAGCCTAACGAAAGCGGCTTTCTGCCATACATCGCTCAGTGTATAGCAGACTCACTTCAAAAGCCATTGTCTGAGGTTATTGAACAGACATCACAAAATTCAGTGAAACTATTTGGTTTTTAAATTTGTAACCAATACAAATCGCCCGGCTTCAACACTGAAACCGGGCGAGTTTTATGATAGAAATTCTTTATTTGGCTCCTACAATTTCTTTGAACTTGTCGAGCGAAACAGTTTCTTCTTTCAGGGTAACAGCTTCACGGATGGCGTAGAACAATTTGGCGTTGCTAACCTGATCGACCATCTGGTTACGATAGTTTTCGTTTGAAAGGATGCGCTTGGCCGTATCTTCAATTGTCTGATCGTCCATGTTGGTCATGCCATACTGAGCGAACTGCTGACGGGCAACCATCTTAGCATATTCGAGAAGGTCTTTGTCGTCGATGGTTACGTTAAGCTTGGTAGCAATCGCTTCGCGGATGAGCTGCCACTTGAGCGAAGGAAGCATTTCTTCAAATTCCTTGTCGATATTTTCAGCTGTCAATTCCTGATTACGGGCAACCAGCCATTTTTTCAAGAATGTGACAGGAAGCTGCATATCACCGTATTTGTCCATGAAATACTTTTCAGCAGTATAATCGAAATAGCTGTTCGAGTTATTTGCCAGCTGAGCCGCAATCATGTTTTTGACAAAGTCACGATACTCTTCTTCAGTCTTGATTTTGTCTTTACCGGCAACATTATCAAAGAACTCCTGGTCATGTTCGGCAGGTTTTACAACTATGATCTCTGAAATAGCCATTTCAAAGTCATTCTTGATATCGCCGGCTATCGATTTGTCGATGTTCAGCATCGAAGCGAGTTCAACGGGGTTACCTTCACAGGTCTTGTAGGGATTGAATACAACTTTATCGTTGACTTTTTTACCAAGGAATTTTTTAGCTTCGTCCCTGTCTTTGAAGAGGAACGGAGCAACGATTCCGGCGATTACCTGGATGGCTCCTTCGTTGGTATTGACTGTACCATCCTCGTTGAGCTGCATGATAGAACCTTTGATAACAGCGCGTTCGTCGGCTTCTTCACCGGGCTCTTGTTTACCAAGACGTTCGCGGAAATTTTTATCCTGCTCATCGATCATTTCATCGGAGACTTCAATTTTATAATAGGGAAGTTCGACCGATTTGTCAACAACGACGTCAAGTGCGGGAGCAAGACCGATTTCATACTCAAAAGTATAGTCTTTATCGTCAAGATTAATTTCCTTAACTTCAACAGGCATCGGTTCGCCGAGGACGTGAAGTTTTTCTTCGCGAATATAATTGATAACCGAATTAAATACTTCGTTATTGAGTACATCGCTTTTCACGCTTTTGCCAAAACGTTTTTTTACCTGGTCCATCGGCACGTGACCTTTGCGGAAACCGGGGATATTGGCCGTAGCTGTGATTTTTTTCAGTTCGCTCTTTACTTTATCGGCATAATCGTTTTCTTGAACTTCAACCTTGATGAGTGCGAGATCATCAGAGGGCTTTGTAAGGGAGATGTTCATTGTAAGGGTTAGTGGGTTATTGTATTTAAACTTATTATACACACGTACAACAATCGGCATAAACAAACGTTTAGGTCGATTCTTTTAATTCCATGCAAATTTACAAATTTTTCATCAACTGACCAAAAATTAATGTTTTTCGAGTCGGCAACTATGCTTTCCCCTACTCCTTCACGACCTTTTTTGATTAGGATTTGTTTTATATTCCGAGAATAGTTATATTTGAAACGAAATTTACAGATCCGACATTGTAGTTCAGCTAACATAACTCCAGTAAAAAAATATGAATATAGTTAAAGCGCAATTTCTAACCAGCAGCCCAGACGTAACGAAATGTCCAGATACAAAAATGCATGAATATGCCTTTATCGGCCGTTCGAATGTGGGAAAGTCTTCTCTTATAAACATGTTAACCGGCAATAAAGAATTGGCGAAGACTTCTGCGACCCCGGGAAAGACCATGCTCATAAATCATTTCCTTATTAATGAAGGAACCGAGGATGAGTGTCAGATAATCGACCTGCCCGGTTATGGATATGCCCGCCGATCAAAGGAAGACCGTGCGAAACTCGAGAAAATGATCAAGGGATATATTCTGAACCGTAAGCAGATGACAAATCTGTTTGTACTCGTTGACTCACGCCATAAACCACAGAAGATAGATCTTGAATTTATGGAATGGCTCGGGGAAAACGGAGTGCCCTTCAGCATTGTATTTACAAAAATGGACAAAAACACCCCGGGTGCAAATAAAAAGCTCATTGGCGACTATCTCGAAACATTACTCGAAAAATGGGAGGAACTTCCACCCGTCTTTAAGACCTCCTCGACCGATAAACGTGGCCGTGATAACATCCTCGCCTATATCGAGGAACTCAACCGACTACCCTTGTCCGAACCAACAGAATGATAAGTTTGTTTTATTTTTGAAATACCTACATATCTAACACAACAAAGACACATTATGAGTAAAGACGTAAACAAAAACATTAATGAGAAAATCGACAAGGCTGCCGATTTTCTTCCCGGAGCAGGCATTGACGTAGCCGATGACGAAAAGGTTAACGAAAATCTGGTTGACCAACGGACCAAAACCGAGAATGACAATCCTCGCGACCACGATCTGTTCTGATCGGCTAAAAAAACGTTAATTAAGCAATAAGATGTCAGATTTTTCGTAAATTTGGCATCTTATTGCTTTCCGGACTCATTAAAACAGAAACAAAAATGGAATCTACCCCACTGACTCACGAAGAAATCGCCGACATCGAGAGTAAAGTAAAAGAGCTTACGTCGGTCATGCGCGAGGTTATGGAACCGGGCGACATCTCAGGGCTAAAGGGAACTCTCACTAAAGGAGAGCAGTCAGGAGCTTTTTCCCGCGACGCGTTCGGCTTCCATCCGTTGCGTCGGGCTCTTGATACCTCGTTGGTACTCTGCGACAAACTGGCTCCTGACCGTCCGATGGTCATTTCTATACTGCTTCGTGATCTGGTGGCCTCCGAGACTCTAACGATCGATGAAGTTAGGGAAAAGTGGGGAGAAGACATTGCAGCGACTGTAGAACGTCTTAACAAAGTGGCGACCCTCTACGAGCGCCACCCATCCGTCGAAAGCGAAAATTTCAGACGGTTGCTTCTCACATTCGCCGAAGACTTACGTGTAATTATCGTTATGATCGCTGAACGCCTTGCGCTGATGCGTGCGATAAACCATCATCCTGACGAAAGTGCCGTAAAAAAGGTCGCTTTCGAGGCGGGATACCTCTACGCTCCCCTCGCCCACCGTCTGGGTCTTTACTCGATTAAAAGCGAACTTGAAGACCTGAGTCTGAAATATACTGACAGGGAAATCTATACGTCAATCGCGCGTAAACTAAACGAAACCAAAGCGAAGCGCGACGCCTATATAGCCAACTTCATCGAACCTGTCAAAAAGAAACTTGAAAGCGAAGGGCTGAAATTCGATATTAAGGGGCGGACCAAATCGATTTATTCGATATGGAACAAAATGAAAAAACAGCGAAATGATCTCGACCATATCTATGATCTTTTCGCGATACGAATCATTATTGATGCCCCGCGTGAGCGAGAAAAGCCCGAATGTTGGCTTGCTTATTCACTGGTCACTGATATGTACCGCCCGAATCCTGCACGTATGAAAGACTGGATCTCCATTCCGAAAACAAATGGATATGAGAGTCTTCATATCACTGTCAACGGGCCCGATGAACGTTGGGTCGAGGTACAGATCCGAACCCGCAGAATGGACGAAATTGCCGAAAAAGGACTTGCAGCCCATTGGCGTTATAAAGGAATCAAGAGCGAAGAGAATCTGGATGTCTGGATGAGGAACGTCCGCGACATACTTGAGACCGCTGATTCCGGGCCGATGGAACTGATGAAGAATCTGAAAATGGAT
Source organism: uncultured Bacteroides sp. (assembly GCA_964454925.1). GTDB lineage: Bacteria > Bacteroidota > Bacteroidia > Bacteroidales > Muribaculaceae > CAG-873. The sequence goes on along the minus strand of CAYVXC010000008.1, from coordinate 21,380 downwards.
GTGTACAATAAAGAAGTCTTTGTTTTCACACCCAAAGGTGATCTGTATAACCTTCCTCTCGGCGCTTCTCTACTTGACTTTGCATTCCACATTCACACAAAAATCGGGGCCAAATGTTCCGGTGGCCGTGTTAACGGAAAAGTTAAGAAAATTAATTATAAGCTACAGAGCGGCGACACGGTCGAAATTCTGACGTCAGCGACTCAACAACCTAAACAAGACTGGCTAAATTTTGCGGTCACTTCGAAAGCCCGTAACAAAATACGCGCGACCCTCAAAGAGCAGGAGAGTAATCGGGCCAATCTTGGTAAAGAACTGCTCCAGCGTAGGTTAAAAAACAGAAAAATCGAGGTGGACGAGTCGACCCTGATGAAGACAATCAAGAAACTCGGGTTCAAAATCACCACTGATTTTTACAGTCATCTCGGTGACAATTCTCTCGATGTCAATACAGTCGTAGAAACCTACGAATCAATCAGACAGGGAGACGAACAGACGCAGGCTACAGTATCGGCAGGCGAATTCGTTCTCAATCCAAATACCGATGAAAATGAGACTCCGTCGTCAGACATCCTTGTTATCGGTAACGATATCAAGGGGCTCAACTACAAAATGGCAAAATGTTGCAATCCGATTTATGGTGACGAAGTATTCGGTTTTATTTCAGCCGAAGGGGTAATCAAGATTCACCGAACGGACTGTCCGAATGCTCACAACATCCGCGAAAAGTATCCTTACAGACTCATCAAAACTAAATGGAGCGGTAAATTCGGAGGTCAGATGGGAGTCACTCTTAAAATACTCGGTAACGACGATATCGGAATTGTCACAAATATCACTTCAATAATTACAAAAGAGAAAAATGCCGGGCTGAGAAACATTTCAATTGATTCTCACGACGGACTATTCCAAGGCTATCTCGTTGTCGGCGTCAAGGATACGACCGCATTAAACAGCCTTATAAAAAAAATCAAAACTATCAAAGGTGTCAAAGATGTTCAACGTGCAAACTAACTTAGTCCATCTGTTTCTGAGTACAGCTGCTGTTCTTTCATTGTCGGCGGTTACGGCGTGTGGTCCGACCGCTGAAGAGAAAGCGGCCGAAGAACGCAAAAATCTCGGCGAAACACTTTTCGCAGAAATCGAAAAAGCCTCAAAATCTGGGGAGTATCTTAAAGTCATCGAATTATGTGATTCGCTCGATAAATCGTGTCCCGACCAAACACAGCTCAGAGAAAAAGCTCTATACGCCTGGACCGATGCACGCTACCATGTTCTCCAGGATTCAGCCGCTTTTCTCGATATTCAGCTTGATTCACTGACTGCCAAAATGACAGCGTTGATGCCCGACTTCGTCAAAATGGAAATCTCGTCAGGTCTCGATAGTTACCGAGTTGTTAAATCGGTCACCGGTGGTGCGCCGCTTGTTTCACGCACCGGGGTTGAACCACGTCTCGGAGGCGAGGACGATCTCTGGACATTGGTTGTGAATGTGTACGGCAGTAAACCATCCATCAAGGGCCTGAGACTCACGACAGCCGACGGTGTGGCGATTGAAACTCTTGCGGATAACGCCGATGAACGTCGTGCCACCGAGACTGCCGGGGAAATGCTCTCGTTCAAGGCAGAAGAAGCAGTCCCGATAGCCGAGGCCCTATCCCACACGGACATTTCAGGTGCTAAAATCGAAATTCTTGGCTCATCAAAGGCGATCCCGGTCACTCTGACCAAGCCTCTTGCCGAAGCTATTATCGAAACGTGGGAAATGGCAACCCTTCGTGAACAGCGACAAGCACTTCTCAAAAAGCGCGAATTGACTTCGCGGAAGATCCAGTTAGCAGAATCGCAACGCAACAGCTTGCAGAATAAATAATTGGGTTCTTCCCATCTTCATATAACTTAGACCCCGGTTGACGTGAAATTAAAAAACAAACAAAAAAATTCACGGCCGGGGTTTAGTTTTTGCCAGGTTATGTGTCTTATAGGTGTATGACAAACCTAAATGACATAAAGCAACTGTTCAATGAGCATTATCAAAAGATGTATCAGTTGGCCGCGGTACTTCTTAGAGATGATGACCTCGCCCGTGATTTCGTCCACGATGTTTTCGCGTCGATACTTGACAATGCGCCCACGGTGACGATAACTCCGGGATATTTGTTGAAAGCGACCCGAAACCGATGTCTGAACCACATAAGAAATTCAGAAATCCATCGAAAAATCCAAAGCCTTTATTTTCTCGAAAATGAAGAGTATGAAAGAGAGAAATGGCCCGACGAAGAAACGGTAGACTTCATTTCCAACATTATTGAAAAGGACGTAGCTCCTCAGGGACGTTGTGTAATTACGCTCCGTTTCAACGAGGGCCTCAAATTTTCTGAAATAGCAGCACGAATGGGAATCAGTGAACAAGCTGTTTATGGTCATTTACGTCATGCATTAATATTCATTCGCAAAAAACTTGAGCAACATGGACAAATATGACCTTGTTTTTGATGTCATAGAGCATCCCGAAAAATATTCGGCTGAAAAAATAGGCGAGTTTTTATCAGATCCCGAATTCAAAAAAATTTATGAGTTAATTTGTAAAACCGCATCCTCGGCAAAACAATCGGAAGAAGTTGACACCAATTCAGAATGGAATCGTTTTGTCAAAGAACGAATCGTCCCGAGAGCTCCACGTCGTTTCTTAGGACTCTCTGTTCGAGCAGCTTCAATAATAATTTTCTTCAGTGTTACGTTGTTCGCTACTGCTATAGGACTGGTATTGACCCAACGCACAACCGAGATGTCAGTTGAAGACTCCCTTGACGCACCTGAATTGTCCATTGAGACCCAACCTGTATCTTCTCAAACTGAATCGGAAGATCGAGATACAGAATCCGAAGTTAAAGTCACCGGAATCATGACTTTTGAAAACGCGAGTCTGAGAGAAATCATGAATACGGTCGGACACAACTATGGTATGGAGGTTCTTTTCAATGACCCGGTAATAGCCAATCTTCACTTATACTACAAATTCAACCCTGATCTCACTCTTGAAGAAGTTTTGGGACAGCTGAATAACTTCGAACAGATAAATATTTCTCAGGACGGTAAAAACATAATAGTTGAATAAGAGATGAAAACATTTTTCGCAACACTGCTGATCGTCGCTCTATCTGCCTTTACCGCCACTGCACATAAATTCAGCTATAAATTCTCCGGGACCCCTATATCTAAAGCCCTATTGACAATCAGTAAAGATCATCCGGACGCAAATCTATCGTTTATTTACAAAGAACTCGATAATTACCTGACATCGGCTCATGTCCAGACGGACAATCTCTTCGAAGCTCTCCGACAAACTGTTGGGCTTAATCCAATTTCAGTTTTCGAAAAAGACAACCTTGTTTATGTCGAAGCATTCCAACACGGAAAGTATATTTACACGGGGCGCCTGGAAGACACGGCCAAAGAACCTCTGGTTGGTGCAACCGTCATGCTTCTCGCCCCGTCAGACTCCACTGTCATAACCTATGGCGTTACCGATAACTACGGGCGATTCATGATACCCTGTGATTCACGAAACGTTATAGCAAAAATTACCTGCATAGGCTATCTGGCTAAGATTTTCAAATGCTCAGCGTTCAATCTCGGTACCATAACACTCTCTGACCAACCCTTCATTCTTAATACTGTCAAAGTTGAAGGCGAAAGTTCCTATGCGCTCCAGGATCGAACGGTTTTTCTACCCACTGCACGTCAGAAAGATTCATCATCAGGCGCAATCGATCTGTTAAGCCAGATGGCTATTCCTCAGATTCAGGTTGACCCGATTAATAAGAGTATAAAAATTCCGGGAGGCGGTAATGTTTCCGTATTTATTGATTATGTCGCGGCAACCACTCAGGATTTAAGCAGCATGAACACAACCGACGTCAAAAAAGTAGAATTTTATGCTTTTTCACACGATCCGCGATTCAAAGGCGCGAACTATGTAATAAACTTCATCATGAATAAATATGAATGGGGTGGATATACGCGACTTAACGCAGACCAATGGTTCAGTATTCATAGAACTGAGGGATCAGTATATTCAAAGTTTGTCTATAAAAAGATGACTTTTGATATTTTTGCCAACGAAATTTACTTTAGCAACCGCCATCGCGGAGCAAACGTAACAGAACTTTTCCGTTTTACTGATCTCAAAAATAGCGGGCCGGCCGAGATTACAAGAAAATCATCAACCGATAAATCACGCTACAATGTCAACCTGAATGATTTATCTTTTAGAGCCGTATACTCCGACGATAAATCACAGTTTGCAAACAGCCTTGGGATAACTTTTCAGAATACGCCCCATGAGGATATGACTAACACAGTCCGTTACTCAACCCAGGATCTCACAACCGAGACTTCCGAAAACGAGAACTCTTCTAAAGATCTCAGTCTGACATATACCGGCGACTATTACAGGCAACTCAGCGAAGCTGTTTCACTCCAGTCTGAAGCTACTTATACATACGCTCACAACGATTTAAATTCGACCTATCGTCTTGCGGAAAAACCGGCTATTGTAAACGACGCGACTGAAAATATCCATGCTGTCACCATCGCACCCCGGCTTGAATGGACTATTAACGACAAGCACTATTTGTCCTTTTCAGGAGATGGCCGCTGGAAGCACCATTTACTTAACTACACCGGCAATTCTCCGTCAATCCAGACTTACAACATACTTGTTGGTGTCATCGGTGCCGGTTACGATATTTCTCTTGAAAAGACACAGCTTGGTGCTTCATTCTCGTGGGCTTGGGAGAAAAACAATATCGCGGGTTTCAAACTCAGCAACTCTTTTCCTGTCTTTGAATTCCACGGCGTTTATACTCCAAATCGGAAGAACCAGTTACAACTATTGTTCAACCTCGGGCGACAGATTCCCAACGCAGTGAACAAAAGCCCCAATATGCTTCAACAGGACGAACTGATGTGGTATACCGGAAGTCCGGATCTTCGCGACAATTCCACGACACTCACACGCCTGACATATACATTTCTGCCGAATAACCGTTTTCAGCTTGGATTTAATTCCCATTACTATCTTTCCAGAAATCGCGTAGCAGCCGTATATACCCCCAATGCACCCGATGGGACAATGCTTCGAAAATATACAAATTCAGGAAACTATCATTGCGCCATGTTCGGGCTTTCGGGAACGGTGAAACTGTTGGGTAATAATCTTGTTTTAAATGGCCGTCCACAGCTTTGGCTCAGAGAATCGACAGGAGACTACAGCCTGAAAAATACAGATCTCGTTTTTCAAGCCTCCGCAACCTATTACTTCGGGAAATTCTCACTCTTTGGTTATTACTGTACACCGAGTAAATATATTGAGGAAGAAAACGGTTATGTAGAACGCAACAAATCTGTCTATCTCCTATCACTCGGTTGGCATAAAGGACCTCTTCACGTCGGTATCGAGGCGTACAACTTCCTTCATACAAGCTGGAGCGCGTCAAAGAAGACTCTGACCAGTCAGTATTACGATTTCTCCAGAACAGATTATGATACAGACTACCATCAACGTTTCTCCATCAATGTCAGATATACATTCAATTATGGCAGGAAGGTCAATACCCGCGACGAAGTTAGCAGTACGGAAAAAGCAGAAAGCGCCATCTTAAAATAATTAGACTCATAGATTTTTTTGACCCGGTAATTTGCCGGGTCTTTTTTATTAAGTCTCTTGATACAGTGAAATCAGGAAAATGATTAACTTTGCAAAATGACACAGTTCAATCAGTTTGAATCCAATCTTGACTTTTCGTTCTGGCGCCGGTTATGCGAAGAACAAGGTACTCGCCGTTTATATCGTCGAGGAGAATATTTCATCCATTCGGGAACTGTAATGAAAGAAGTCGGTTGGATCGTTTCAGGTGGTTTCAAACATTCATTAATTGACAACAGCGGCAACCGTAAAGCTGTCGGTTTCGTATTCACGGGCTCCGTACTTGCCAACTACGTGAGTGCCCTACTTTCCAAAAGTATGCCAACTGATATAATTGCCCTTGAAGATTCAGAAGTTCTTGTCGTACCGGCAGGACTAATGCGCGAACGGCTCGTTTATGACCCCACTCTCCACATCAGCTTTATCCAGGCCCTTTTTGATCAAGCGTATAGCCACATTCTAAACGACTACCGACTTGGCCCTGAGCAACGTTACCTTCATTTGAAAAATCGTTATCCACGAATATTTGACCTGGTTTCACTTGGTGAGATTGCATCCTATCTCAACATCTCCCGTCGACAGCTTTACCGCATCAGAGACTCAGTAGAAACAAAAATTTGAGAATCTGTGTTACGTTTCGGTGCCTGATTCGTATCTATAGTGTAAAGCATTATGAATACAAACAATCTGACATATTCGTTCGTCAAACTTCGAGACAAGCTCCACCGAAGCGCAATGAGATTCCTCAGAAACGATGAGGATGCACAAGATGCACTCCAGGATACTTTTTCCCGGTTATGGGAAAGTGAGCCGATTGAGTCTGAAATCGAGGCGCGCAACAAACTTTTCCTGGTACTCAGAAATATATGTATTGATCGCCTCCGAAAACCACCCTCAATCCCGTTGACAGAAACCGACATCGACAAATCGGCTGTGCAACCAAAATTCTCTGAGAATATGGATAATTTCAAGACACTGCTGACGGTCGGTTTGTCGCCCACTCAGAAAAAGATTTATGATCTGATCGTCAATGAGGACATGGATTATCAGGAAGTTGCCGCAAAGCTATCAATGACAGTGGAGGCTGTCAGAACGAATATGAGCCGGGCAAGAACAAAAATTCGTGAAAATTATCAAAAGATTAACCGATGAAAGAAAAAGATATAGACATACTTACTCTTCAGGACGTTGAGGAACTCTGCCGTCTCTATCTTGACTGCCAACTTTCTCTCCTTGAAGAAAAGGAACTTCAATATGTTCTCCTAAGACTGAACTATTCATCTCCTATTATTGAGGAAGCGAGAATATCAATGGCGGCTGAAAGCCTGTTTCAGAAGAAAAAGAAAATAAGCAGGTCCAGAGGTTTCAAATGGAGACCCGGGATAACTTGGGCAGCTGCCTCGATAGCGGTTATTTTGGGCGTTTCCCTGATAATCGGAATGCAAGACCATGTCAACAAACCGGAAACAAATCTTCACAATATCTCTCAGGAGTCATCTGAAAACATAATTATCGCTTATGAGGGAGGGAAGAAGCTTAACCCAGCTGAATCGGAACTAGCCGTTAAAGAAGCGATCTTAAAAGCCGACAAACTAATGGCTATGGCCCAAGCAAAAGTTAAACAAGACGAATATAAACAGAATCATATCATCCAACTAACATCTAAAGAAAAATGAAACGCTCTCTCTCTTTATTTATCTGTGCTTGCATCAGCCTCATCGCTCTGGCAAAGGCTCCGTCCCTCAATATTGAAAAACTATTTGACGGTAGCTACAATTCCGACAAAAGTGTTTCAATCCTAATTTCAAAATCGAAAGGAAAGTATTTCCGGAGTTTCACAGTCACCGATAATCCGTCACTTGTAAAGAAAGTGACATCACTGTATCGCAAAGATATAGCCACAGCTGAAGAATTTCAGGATATTATCAGCAACGGCCACTTGAGTTACTCTTCAATGTCGATAACCAATAATGGTCAGACAATCCAGATCGGCATATCTTATACTTCCGACAAAACTTGTTATCTGTTTATCACAGGTTCCCCCGAAGCTTTTAAGTAATACATTTAAGACCGCCCGAACCATAGTCTAAATCCCCCAATTATGAATAAACTCATCGTGCTGCTCTTAGGAGCGGTAGCACTGCCTACGTCCCTTTCCGCACAACATGTGAATGATTCAACATCCTCTATCACTGATAAGGAACTCGAACTGAATGAAATCGTTGTAGTGGCCAAACGCCCTTCGATCAGTGTCAAGCCGGACCGAATTTCCTATGTAATAAAAAACGATCCTTATGCTGTCGGACTGAATTCAATAGAACTGCTCGAACGCCTTCCTCGCGTTTCGGTAATCAATGATGTTGTAAGTGTCGCAGGCAAAAATTCTGTAAGATACATCATCGACGGTCATCTCCTCGAAATGACAGAAGAGGCCGTTACAATGAAACTGAAAAATTTGCAAGCCAACGGCATCGAAAAAATCGAATTACTTACCACCCCACCCGCAAAATACGGTGCCGGAAATAACGTCGCTTATATAAGTATTACTACCCGAAACGAGTCCCTCGGAACACGTGGAAATATCTGGGGCCGCGGTGCTTACTCAGATTTTTTCAGATACTCGTCAGGAGCAAATATTTGTCATACGACGCGAAAAATTGAAATATCAGGCGACCTAAGCGTTAACGATACGAAAGGCCTAAATGACACATATCGGACTTATAGCTTCGCGGACCATTTGAGAACTTCTGATCGGCGTAACACTTTCGTCTGGCGAACGCTGGCAACCAACGGTTTGTTCAAATACAAATTTACTCAGAATATCAATGCCGGAGTAATTGTCAACTATCTTGCAAATCGAATGAAATCGGACGTTTATGATATAACCGATGCTAACGATTTAATTATGGAGTCTTCCACAATCGTGCCAACTTATCCCGAAAATGCACTGACACTAACGGGGTTTACAGATTGGAAACTTGATTCAACAGGGAAGTTGTTAAGCCTGACTTACAATTACTTTAACAAGAGGAGCAATTCTTTCGCCGATGTCTCGACTGTCTTTAACAGTGACGAAAGATCCAGGCTTACAAAATCAGACGATAACAATTACACGATTCACTCAGTGAAACTGGATGCCTCGCTTCCCTTCTCTTCATTCAAATTGGAAACCGGAGCAGCGTTTACCAAAATAGGCAATAATACCAATCTGGAGGTTGCTAATGATATTAACGGGAATCTCGTAAATGATCCAACCCAAAGCAATCATTTTATTTATGATGAAAAAACAGCTGCAGCATATTTTAGTGCTGAAAAGAATTTTAACAGATCTTTCTTCGGTAAGTTAGGCCTGAGATATGAACACACGGATGTCACGGGTATTCAACAGGCTGACGGATCACGGCACGAACGCAGTTATGGCAATCTGTTTCCAACCGTCAATCTTAGCTGGAACATTCCGGGAGCCGGACGACTTTCGGCTGATTATTCGATGGGAATTACCCGTCCGAGTTTCGGCGATCTCAACCCGTTCAGATATTACACTACTGTAAAGGATTATTTTACAGGCAATCCCAACCTCGAATCTGTTATCGGCCACAACGCGGGCATAAACTATAGCTACAAAGGAATTTATGGGGTTCTTTACGCTTCCTTGAGCCGAAATGCCATCGGATATATAACCGGATTCGATAGCGACGGACTTCAATGGACTATTCCCGAAAATTGTCTCAATACTCTTAAAACCGGTCTTTATGCCTCATATTATCAGTCTCTTTTCGACTGGTGGAATATGAATCTCGGCGGTGAAGTCTTCTATTCCAACGCCAGGTCAACATGTAAATATTATCGCAAGGACAACGACAGCGGATGGAGCGGGAAAATTGAACTGAATACTTCATGGATGTTGAACAAAGCAAAAACATTGATTTTCAACATTAGGTGTACTCATTTTTTCCCCTATCGCGACAAAATGACCCGTTATGAGCAACGGACTCTTTTGAATTGCGAATTACGATACATGTTGCTTGATAACCGCATGACCCTCACAGCATCCGTAAGTGACCCATTCGGATGGAGCATTACAAAGTCCACTACAGAGTTCGATGATTACAGCCTTTTCTCACGTATAAACATCCATTCTCACTCGATTGCGCTTAGAGTCGCCTACTCGTTCGGAGGACGTAAAGTCAACAACGTTTATCGCGACACGAAGGAACGCGAATCTCAACGATCTTATTAAATGTTATTCATGAAGGAAGGGAGTTCCGGGCAGTGATGCCGGGACCTCCCGCTTTTTAATATTTTTTCCCTGAGTGTGACAAATGTCACACCTTTTCTAAAATGAATTTAGTAATTTTGCCCCAACAAATTTCAACCACTATGTACGATCCTATCGACGACTTCTTTATTCCTGATAACGAGATCCGACATCCCGAAGAAGTTGACTATAAACGCGTAGGCGAGTATATCAGCGCCGCCGAAGCGTTTTCACGGTCAACCTATCAAAGTGTCTATATCATAGACTACTTCAAACAGAATTTTCTTTATGTATCACCAAATCCTATGTTTCTATGTGGCTTGACGCCGGAAGAGATGAAGGCTTTAGGATATCGTTTCTATTTTGAATATGTTCCAGAAGACGAACGTCAGCTTTTACTTGATATTAATGAAGCGGGGTTTGCATTCCATAATCAGATCCCTCATAATGAAAAAAAGGACTGGTGCATTCAATATGATTTTCATGTCATAAACGACGGACATCCCATTCTCGTCAATCACAAACTGACATCGCTCGCACTGACTTCCGACGGACGTATCTGGCTCGCATTGTGTGTTGTCTCGGCATCTACACACACTTCCCCGGGCCATATCGAGATTCATCGGGTCGGCTGCTCTGATTTTTTCGAATACAACCGAACAACAAGACGGTGGATCGAGCGCCGTATGCCGACTCTAACCGAGGGTGAAAAAGCTGTTTTGACACTTTCTATCCAAGGTTATACCATGACTGAAATTGCTGATAGGATTTGTCTTTCACCCGACACAATAAAAAAGTATCGAAAACAAATCTTCGAAAAGCTTGGTGTCAGAAACATCTCGGAAGCCATCATGTCTGCCACCAACAACAAACTTCTCTAACTCATTCTTCTATCTCCGCTTTTCACTTTTTTCACTCTCTTCTCAGCTTTTCATCAGGTAGAAGCGAGGAAAATGTTTAAACTTGCGGTCAACTGCAATATTTGCAGCTATCCGGGCGCAAAGATGAGCAACCGTTTTCCTCGCTTCATCACTTTCCTTACCATCACGTATGTCGGACAACGCTTCACGTAGCCAACCGCTTCCCTCAAGATTCCAAAACGCGCTGTAACCGGCAATATACTCAGCCATCCAGACACGAATATTGTCTTTTTTCAACCATTCCCGTTCATCTCCGGGAAGAAGCACTACAGCACCCGCTCCCTTAATAAAATCAAATGGTAAGATTTCTATTGTTTCATTAATTGTCACTACACATTTATCTATATCGTATGCAATCCTTAAATTCCTGAACCCAAGGCGCTGAAGCTCAGTTTGAATATAAGTTATCAGTTCTGTCGGGCCAATTGCTGATACACGGCTTTGCGCGATTTTCTGTATTTCTTCGTTTGTCATAATTGAGTATTGGTTTTTATCGATACAAAATTATAACAACCATAAACAATATGCCATACCCAAAAGGGTACGATTGATGGGTAGCATGAAAAAGTACCCTTTTGGGTATTGTCCGTTTTATCCCGGAAATCTAATTTTGCACTCGAAAATTAAAAAATCTATTTGACGATGTCACATTTTAAGACAATACACGTCTTGTAAATAGAATTAACTAATTCGAGACAATATTAGAATATGAAAAAACAAATATCAGCAACCCTGCTCATTACCGGTATATTCAGCTCGCAGGCTCAGACACCGGATTCAACTGCCGTTCAACAACTGAATGAAGTCGTTGTGGAAGCTCCACG
>CAYVXC010000008.1:4424-9568 GCA_964454925.1 uncultured Bacteroides sp. | reverse complement strand
CCATCTTTTTCCGCATACCTCGAACAACATTTTGCACACAATCAGACATTCGTTGTGGATTTTTCTGCTTCGCTCTACAACGGACATACATTTTCCGACTACGTGGAAAATAAAATCGGCTATGGCACCATGACTCAGCTGACTGACATTCACACCTTCATCAACGACCATAATCAGGCATATGGTATCGAAGCGAACTATATCAAAAAATGGAATTCTTCCAAATTTACGGCCGGCGCTTCCTACACCGCCAATCGCAACCGATCAAAGTATGAGAATCTCGGAGGTGAGATTTTTCATCAGCGACAGGACAAAACCTATTTCTTCGGCGAATACTTCCGGCGAATCAAGAATTTCTCACTGACAGCCGGAATGGGTGCCCAATATACCTCATTCAAATTCAAGGAAACCGGTCAAGGCAGCGATTCATGGAACCTTAGACCTCAGGCAACCATTAACTACACCTTAAATGCCAAACAGCAACTACGTTTGAGTTTCACTACCTGGCAATCGACGCCATCGCTCACGGAAACCAATATCGCTCCCCAACAGATCGACGGATTCCAGTGGCGTATTGGTAACGCTAATCTCAAAACGTCTTCCTCATATATGCTGACTCTTCGCTATAGTTATACATTCCCGAGAATAAACGGCTCAATCGGCGTGCGTGCTTTTACCAGTCCTAATGCCATAACTCCATATTATTTTTGGGATAATGACAGACTTATTACCTCTTATGAAAATAGCAAAGGATTGAAAAACATCGGGTTCTGGTTCTCTCAACAAGTTCAGATCATCCCGAACCGCCTACTGTTTTCGGGCACTCTGAATTATAGAGCAGAGCGCATGAACGGGACCGGTTATAACCTGACGAACAGCTGCTTGAGCGGTGACGCCGCATTGATGTTTATGTACAAGGGTTTCAATGCTGTCTTTCAATATGTCAGGGCCCAGCGCAACCTTTGGGGTGAATCGATCTCGTGGGGTGAGGACTTCACTGTTTTTCAGGCATCTTACAACTGGAAGAATTGGCAGTTTTCGGCCGGTATCCTAATGCCATTTGGTGACTATGACCAGGGTTCAAAGTCTCTTAGCAAATGGAACCAAAACGAACAACATCTTAGACTTGACATGCGAATGCCATATATCTCAATAAGTTACAATTTACAATGGGGACGCCAGAAAAGTGGCGCAAATAAGTTGGTCAACGCCGACTCCAACGTCAATCAATCTGACGCAGGTAGTCGGTAAGAAACAACGGATCATACTAATGGTGAGCTTCCGGCAGTGATGTCGGAAGCTTTTATTGTTATTATTTTTGTCAAATGACCTTGAACAAACATAAATTTGTGTGAACCATTATCGTTAAAATATGTTGGTATTATATAAGTTTTTACTAACGGAGCTTTCCTCCCTTGTCAAACCCTCTATTCAAAATCAATACTAAACACACAATGAAACATTCATCTCTTTTATTACGTTCAACGGCACTCGGCGCTATTTTAGCTACTACATTGAGCCAGACAGTCTCGGCCGAGGAAGCTCCTGCCCCTGCTTCTAATGACACCGTTCTCATTCCCGAAAGGGCCGTCGTTATTAACGGGGATTCCAAGAATCTGAATCAGGATGTCCTCGGAGTTTTTTATTCACGCGAAGATCTGGCGTTCAGCGATCCTGATGCACCCCGCTTCCTCCTCGTTGACAAAAAAGGAAAAATTGCATTCGGTATAGGCGGACAACTCTATGCAACCGCTTCGTATGATTTCAATGGATCAGTTGACGGAAACGGCTTCACGACTTATGACATCCCTACTCCCAACACATCAGCTACCCGTCAGCGTTTCGGTGGCGATCTCTCCCACTCTTCTCTGTTTGCCAAGTTAGTTGGTAAGTCAGACAAACTCGGTATGTATCAGGTCTATTTCCAGGCTAACTTCACAGGTAATAACGGTGGCTACGGGTTCAAACTTAAACAAGCCTACGTAACCCTGCATAACTTCACCGCCGGTCTTACCAACTCGACTTTCGTCGACGGAGCTACCCAGGCACCCACAATCGACCCGGAAGGCCCTTCTGGACAGGTTGCTGACAAGAACATTCTGTTCCGCTATGCCACTCCGACCTATAAAGGGTTCAAAGCAGCCGCATCTGTAGAAATTCCTTCAACAACATTCACACTCAGTTCAAACACCGAGCGGATTGCAACCCGTGTCCCCGACATTCCCGTTTATCTACAATATTCATGGGCTTCAGGACAACATGTCCGCGCTTCTGCAATTTTCCGTGACATGGCCTACCGTGACCTTAAAACGGGAGAAAACAAACTCCAGCCGGGATGGGGTGTACAACTCAGCACTATCACAAATCTCGATCCTTATGGAGTCCTCCAGTTCTTCGGTCATATAGCCTATGGTAAAGGCATCGGAACTTACATCAATGATCTCGGAGGTTCAGGCTATGACCTCGTTCCCGGAGACAAACCCGGAGAACTGATGGCTCCGAAAATGATGGGTTGGACAACGGGGTTGTATATCAACGTCACTCCCAAACTTTTCTTTACCGGTTCATTTAGCCGTGCTCAGGTTTATGGACTTAGCGATCTCGGCGGTGACCAATACCGCTATGGTCAGTATGCAGATGCCAATGGTTTCTATCAGGTCGATTCTAACTTCCGTGTCGGCGCTGAATATATCCACGGCTGGCGTAAGAATTACAATGGTGAAACCGGTACAGCCAACCGCTTCAATGTGCTTCTCCAATATTCATTTTAATAAAACATAGTTTAACGCTCCCGGGCGGGCCGATTTTGAACAATCGGGCCGCCCGGGCGTTTTATAGATAGAAAATCAAAAGAAAATACACTAATACTACAATCTAAAAAACACACAGAATTATGGAACGTAAAATTTCCCTCGCTGACCTTCAGAAAACCGTAGACAACGCTTACGAGCAGTTCAAAAGCCTTAAAGAAGGCGAAGTTGATGCCCGAGTAAAAAATGCAGATCCTAAGTCATTCGGTATTGCCGTCGTCTTAACAGACGGTACTGTTATCAAGAAAGCTGACACTGACACTAAGTTCGCACTGGGTGACATTGCTAAAGTACCCGTACAGACTGTTCTTGCAACTCAAAACACAGCTGAAGAAATTGTTAAGAAGAGCGGATCGTGCTGTCGTTGCGCCGGAAAACCCGCCGGAGTTAAAGGCGAAAAACTTCCCGTCAACAAACACGCCCTTCGTGCAGTCAGTGCAATTGAACCCACCGGAGACAGCGACGGTAAATATGATCTGATTCTGAATACCCTCATCAGCATGGCCGGTGACGCACCTGTATTCAACGATGACCTCTATAAAGAACTGTCAAAAGAAGCAGCTGATGCCAACGTTGAGGACGAACTCGCCAAAATGGGTTACGAACTCTATGATGACACCCAGATTTCTATAAATGTCTATAACAAGCTCCGTTCGCTCGAAGTCAACGCCGAACAGCTTGCTACCATCGGTGCAACCATTGCCGCCGACGGTGTAAATCCTAAAAACAACCAGATCGTCTTTGACGGTTCGAAAGCCGCTACCATCGTTACATTGATGGCAACCGTCGGCAACCATCGCCGTCAGCGCGCAGATCTGATGAAGATTGGCCTTCCCACTCGTCACAGCTTCGCAGGTGGTATTCTTGCCGTTCTTCCCGGATTCGGTGCTATCGCAGCATACAGCCCCGAACTCTGCGAAAAATGTCATGAATCTGCAAAAGCTAAGAAAGCCATTGAGTACATCGCCAATACTCTTGGGCTGAATATATTCTCTTCGGCACGTGTCGAAGTTGTCAAATAACCGAATACGGTTGAATGTTATATAATTCTGAAAGATTGCCCCGGCAAGAATGATATTCCTGTCGGGGCAATTTATGTCTTGGCGAATAGTTATTTTTTCGCCGGTTCTGGGGCGAAGCGGTTGGGAAAGTCGATCTTGATGCGCGGGCGAAGCATGGCACGAATCATGAAGAACAAGCCGATAGCTATAAACGGAAGACTTAGAAGCTGACCCATGTTCAAAGTCATATCGGCCTCAAAACCGACCTGATCGTTCTTTACAAACTCAATAAAGAATCGGGCGGTAAATAAAACGGTCAGGAATGTTCCGAAGATAAGACCCGGACGTTCTTCTTCGTTTTTCTTCCAATACATCCACATCAACAGGATGAACAAAGCAAGATAGGCTAACGCTTCATAAAGCTGAGTCGGATGACATGGCAAACCGGGATATTCGTGCCCGCGGACAAAGATGAAGCCCCAAGGGAGATCGGTAGGATGGCCATAAATCTCGCTGTTCATCAGATTGCCGATTCGGATGAGGGCTCCTACGAGCGCAATCGGAACCACCAGGCGGTCAAATGTCCACAGCGGCGAACGTTTGGTTGTAAACCAGGAAAAGCATAAAACCCCGAGAATGATACCGATCGTTCCACCATGACTGGCGAGACCTCCTTGCCATATTTTGGGGATCTCACCGAGATGCTGACTGTAATAGCTCCACTCATAAAAGAATACATGACCCAGACGGGCACCGATGACAGTCCCGGCGACAGTCCATAAAAGAAGAGTCATCAGCCAACGTTCGGGCGCACCTTCGTGCTTGAACATTTTGGCGACTATATTATAGCCGATCCAAAAACCGATTGCAAACATCAGCCCATACCAACGTACCTTTATAAAGGAATCTATGAGCATGGGATCGGCATCCCAGGTTATGAAATTGAGCATATTTTAGTCTTTTGATTGGTTTAGATTGCAAAGATAGCGTTTTTTCAGTTGCTTTGAGCCTTTTGACGTGAGAAATATTCATTTGTAACCCGTTTTACGCGCCGGCTGAGTAACAGAAGCGCTATCATAGTCGGAAGAGCCATGAAGGCATAGAACAAGTCACACATTCCGACAGCCGCCTCAAGAGGAACCACGGCAAAAATGACAAGTGAGACGATGAAAGCCCATGTGTACCATCGTGCCTTCCGAGGACCGACAAGATAAGTCGCGCAGGATGTTCCATAATAAGAATATGAGAACATCGAACTGAGGGCGAAACATATTACAACACCCATCAGCAGGTATTCACCGGCAGGAATTGCAGAGCCAAAAGCGTCCATCGC
>CAYVXC010000008.1:0-4324 GCA_964454925.1 uncultured Bacteroides sp. | reverse complement strand
GAAAGTATTATATACAGTACCATTACAAAGTATATTCCGACCATAAAAGGAACCAGAATACTGGCAACTTTCGCTATTCGTGTAACTCCTCTCAGTACCACTAATGCCACTATTACAGCAATCGCAAGCCCGAAAATAGCTTTGAACGTACTTTCATTCGACATTCCAAACAAGGATCCGATCCCGGAGAGGAGTCCATTACTATTTATAGCCTCAGGCGTAGTGAAAGTCGTCATGACCCCTTCGGTCAGCTGATTGGCGTTCATAATGCATAGAGTTCCGAACAAACCGGCGATAGCAAAAAACCGCGCCATAGGCTTCCATTTTGTACCGAGCCCCTGCTCAATAATATACATCGGTCCTCCTTTCGGATTTCCTTCCTTATCGCGGCCTTTATACATGATGGCTAACACGCCTTCATGGTACTTAGTGGCCATACCTACCATTGCACTGATCCACATCCAGAATATTGCTCCCGGGCCTCCCATAACCAAAGCGATGGCCACGCCGGCAATATTCCCGAGGCCGACAGTGGCGGCAACAACCGACAGGAGCGCCTGGGCAGAGGATATCTCTCCATTTTTTGCATCACTTTTAGTTCGCAAGGCTTTGACCGCACTTGGGAGACGTCTCAGCGAAACCATTCCTGATGACAGAAAGAGATACAGACCGCCGCCAATCAGGAGGAAAAACAGCGGATAGCCACAAATGAAGTCAGCAATCTCGACAATGAATTTACCAAACTGTTCCATAATCGTTAATTGCTAAAAATTTGACAAAAGAATCAAAATGATCGCAGCGGGAGCGACATATCGTAAAATAAACGTGACAACCGGAGTGAGACGCGATTTGAAACTGTCGTTGTTTGTAAGCTGATCGTGCAGAAGGTTTCTCGGCGCAAACCAGCCGACATAGACACATCCTCCGAGAGCCACCAGCGGCAGCATGAAATTGTTGGTAATAGTGTCGAGAAAGTCAAAGATGACCATGCCGCAAATTTTGAATCCGCTAAGAGATGCGAAAGAGAGGGAACAAACCGCACTCAGGACAAACAGCGGTAAGAGAATGATCAACGTCGATTTCACCCGTGAAAGATTAAACCGTTTCTGAACGAAAGCGATTGATGGTTCGGCGATCGAAACTGTCGATGTCAGCGCAGCAACAAACAGGAGGGTAAAGAACAATATTGACCACAGTTGACCTCCGGCCATTCTTGCAAAAACTTCCGGCAGAGTGACAAACACAAGAGCTGTACCGGCCAACCCATGATCCTGGAGTCCGAAAGAGAAAACAGCCGGGAAAATTATCAGACCCATCATCAAAGCCACGACCAGAGTCATGGACGAAACCACAACTGACGTACGGGTCAGTTTAGTATTCTGAGGATAATATCCGGCATAAGTAATCAATATGCCCATTCCAAGACTTAATGAAAATAACGCCTGACCGAGGGCACTGATAAAGATGTCGGGAGTAATTTTGGAAAAATCAGGCTGGAGGAAATAGCTTATACCATCAGATGCGCCGGGCAATGACACGCAAACTCCGACAAATATCAGCAGAAGAATAAAGAGAAGTGGCATGGCTATATTGGACATTCTTTCAATTCCCTTTTTAACTCCGGCTATTAGAATTCCGATATTGATGGCAATAACGAGAAACGTATTCAAAAGCGGATTCCAGTCTGTCTGGATGTACTCCTGCATACGTTGGCCAAACTGAAAATCAAGAGCGGCATTCCCGCTCAAAGCGGCGGAACCGGTCGTCGGTTCATACAACTCTCCGGTAACTGATTGAATCAGGTATTCAAGAGTCCAACCCGCAACAACCATATAGAAAATAAGGATGAGATACGAAGCAAGCACACCGAGTGCTCCAATAGTGCTCCAATGACTTCCCGGTGATAATTTTCGATAAGCCCCTACTGCATCCGAACGGGTTGAACGGCCCACGACGAATTCACTGAGCATCACCGGTACACCCAACAGGAAAACACACCCTACATAGATGATAAGGAAAGCAGCCCCTCCTCCGGCTTGGGTTTCGGCCGGGAATCGCCAGATAGTGCCAAGACCGACAGCCGAACCGACGGTAGCCATGACAAGACCGATTTTCGACGAAAAAAGATTGTTTTTTGTTTGAATATTTTTGTTAGCCTGACTCATTTATGAGACATTTTTACTAATTTTGCAAACCTCATGCCCGGACTAACCTTTTTACGTCCGAAGCTAAAAAATTAACTGCAAATTTAGCAAAATTTACTCAACTGACAAACATTCTCGTGGCTTACAACCTCCTAAAAAACATTAAAATACAAGTCAAAAAATGGTGGCCTACAGGCTTGACAGCCCTTGTCGTCCTCTATGCAACTCTATGGCCAGATCCGATGGCGGCGGACCAGGTAATGTTGTTTCCCGGGGCCGATAAACTGATTCATGCAATAATGATGGGTGGCCTTTCATCTGCTATTCTCTTTGACATCAGACGTAGCGGTCAATCTTTATCAAAGAAAGTATGTAAAAGAGTCGGAATAGGAATGGTTATATTTTCCTTAGCGGATGAGATCGGCCAGTCTGCCATGGAACTTGGACGCACTTTTGAAGTGCTTGATTTCCTTGCTGACTCCGGAGGAGTTATTCTCGGAATCTTATTGGGGCGCCCGGTCATAAATTGTATTTTTAGGAAATCATAAGGAAACAAAAACGCCGTCGGAAATATCCGGCGGCGCTTTTGTTTAAATATAATCTTAACAGATTAGTCTTCGTTGAGGTTAACACGTTTAAAGTTAACAACCGAGAGACCTTTTGAGTTCTGTTCCAGATACTGACCAATAGTGATATTAGCATCTTTAACAAACTCCTGCTCCATAAGACAAGATTCTTTGTAGAATTTGTTTACACGGCCGTTAGCGATATTCTGAATCATCTGTTCAGGCATGTTTGCTGCTTTCTTTTCAGCGGCTTCCTTAGCGATTTCGCGTGCTTTCTGAGCTTCTTCTTCAGTCAGCCAACCTTTAGCGATGTTCGAAGAGATGTGGTCTTCGCTGTCAACAAGGTTCGGGTTGATACCTGCTTTTTTGATAGCGGCTTCAACAGCTTTCTGAATCTGCTCTGCACGGCTCTTGTCAACAGCAACATTGTATTCGCTTTCAACAACAGCCTGAGGAACGCTTGCGCGGTCAACAGCAATAGGATTCATAGCAGCAACCTGCATAGCAACATCTTTCATAACCTGGGTATCAACACCTGCCTGGTTGAAAGAAACGATTGTCGAAAGTTTGTTACCGAGGTGGTTATAAGCGATTACAGACTCACCGGCGAGACATTCATATGCACCGATTTCAGTCTTTTCACCGGTTTTACCACTTTCTTCAACAACGAGTTCTTCAACTGTGCGGCCTTCGACAACCAAAGCTTTAAGAGCGTCGAGAGATTCTACTTTATTAGAAACTGCAAGGTCGAGAAGTTTCTGGGTCAGTTCAACGAATCCGGCGTTTTTAGCAACGAAGTCGGTTTCACATTTCAGAGCTACGATAGCGGCAAAACCGTTTTCGCTCTTAGCGAGTACGCAACCTTCACCGGCGGTGCGGTCTTCGCGCTTAGCGGCGATAGCCTGACCTTTTTTGCGGAGAATTTCGATTGCGGCTTCCATGTCACCGTTAGTTTCGTTCAGAGCGTTTTTACAGTCGCTAAGACCGGCGCTGGTGAGGTGACGGAGTTTTTTGATATCTTCAATAGAAACTGCCATTTTTTGGAGTTTTATGATATTTACGATGTTAATTGAAAATTTGCTTATTCAGCGGCTTCTTCTGCAGCGGGAGCAGCTTCGGCTTCAGCAGGAGCATCAGCGGCAGCTTCTGCACGACGAACGCGGCGACGTTCTCGTTTGGGAGCAGCTTCTTCGGCCTCACCGGCAGCTTCGGTATCAACTTTTTCTACTTTGCGTTCTTCAAGACCTTCGGCCATTGCTGAAGTCACAGCGTCGAGAACAACTTCGATTGATTTAGAAGCGTCATCGTTTGCGGGGATAACGAAATCAATGTTTGTGGGATCGCTGTTAGTATCAACCATAGCGAAGACGGGAATACCGAGACGGTTAGCTTCAGCTACAGCAATACGTTCTTTCAGTACGTCAACAACGAAAAGAGCAGCGGGGAGACGGTTGAGGTCTGCGATAGAACCGAGGGTCTTTTCGAGTTTTGCACGCTGACGGGTGATCTGAAGTTTTTCGCGTTTTGAAAGATTGTCGAAAGTACCATCCTTAGTCATCTTGTCGATGGCGGTCATTTTCTTAACGGCTTTGCGGATGGTGGGGAAGTTGGTGA
>CAYVXC010000007.1:30638-33595 GCA_964454925.1 uncultured Bacteroides sp. | reverse complement strand
ACATTCAGGGATGTCCAAAGCTATGCCGTTTTCTTCAGCTATACGGCGACGGACATCCTTCAATACCTTGCATATTTCCTTTCCTCGGCTCATTTCTTAGTTTCTTATAATATACTTGAAAATTTCTATGTCTTTATATCCCAAGTCCTCAAGGGCCTTTTGGCTCCCGGTCATGTCTTCCTTAGTATTATAACCACGGATAAAAGGGACCCGTAGGTGACAATCAGCCTGACGACCCAAAGAAGCGATGTAACGGAGATTTGTCAGGACCAGATCGTTCCCCTGCCCGGTGTAACGGCTGTAGATATCCCGATTCATATCTTTTACATCAATAATCAGATTATCAACAACGGGTAACAATGTCTTAAACTTTTCAGGATCGACATTTAGCGACGTTTCAAGGCAGATCTTCCAATCAGCTCCGACAATTTCGCGGAAACAGATAATGAAGTCGGAATAAAGGCACGGTTCTCCGCCACCGAAAGTTATTCCTCCGCCGGTCGCAAGAAAATAAAGTTCGTCGATGCGGGTCCGCTCATAGAGCTGCTCGGGTGTAAGCCACTCGGATTCGAAATCGGCAGACCATGATTGAGGATTGATGCAGTAACGGCAACGTAAAGGACACCCGTAGAAAGCGACAAGGGTTGTGACGCCCTCTCCGTCGGTGAGGAGACGATGGCGGTCAATTCCAATGAAAGGTGCCTTTAAAAGTTCCATACCTAAGTCTGTCATACATTTTTGTATTCCAAAGATAGGTAATTTATTCTGAATTAGCAAATATCACATCGTAAAGGCCATCTTTTTCATCGTAAAGGTCTATTTACGGCGACCGGAACGTTTGCGGGTTGATTTTTTTGCAGTTCTTGTCTTCTTGGTTGACTTGGCTTTGGACCCTGTACTTCTCAAGCCGTTATAGGCTGTTTTCATCAATTCCGGAGTGATTTTGAATCCTTCCGAGACGGGACGCCCTTCATCTTTCAAGTTGTGAGACAAAAGCCAATCGTAAGTTTCGTTGAGATAAAGAAATCTGGCGGGATCGGCATGGTTCATACCAGGTACACGATCGTAGAGCAAACGAGGTGTCTTTTTATCAGCTTTCTTCATAGCGTCAACGACCCGATCGCTCTGCGCGACCGTTACAGCCCTATCTGCGAGTCCATGAACAATCCATAACGGAACTTTATTTAATGCGCCAAGATGATTGACAGAACCACCGCCACACAAAGCCATTGCCGCTGCCACTTCGTCGGGATATGTGGCAACAAAGTCAATTACACCATAGCCTCCGAGACTCATCCCGAGGACATAAATACGGTCGGTGTCAACGTCGTATTTCCCACAAACCCAGTCAAGGACGTTCTTCACTTTCTTTGGATTCCAGGCACCTCCGGGATTCTGGGGAGCAATGACATAGGCATCGAGTTTGCGGCCCTTTTCAATAGCATCCAGGGGACCATAACGGCGAACCCGATCAAGATTATTGCCACACAGGCTGGCCCCGTGAAGAAAGAGAAAAACGGGTTTGGACGTGCCATCCTTCGCTGGCTCTGAAAGCCAGAAGTTGTAACCATCCTTTACGACTCCCCGATGAGCGTTGGGCTGTCCGGCCGAGACAATGGAAACGGCTATTGAAAGAAATATGATGATAGATAGGATTCGCTTCATTTGACTGAGATTTTAAAGATTGTACGTCCGCGCGAACCGATGACGAGACTGTTCCCGGAAACAACCGGTGACGATTCAAAGTTATATCCGATCTGTTCCGTATGAATAATTTCGCCACTCTTGCCACGGATGATATACATGTTACCCAAGCAGTCGCCGGTTACGACAAATAACTCGCCTTTTTCATTGACAAAACCTACCGGCGAGGACCAGGCATAACGCTTAAGCGGGGTTTCGTAAAGAATTTTTCCGGATTCGCGATCAAAGGCGAGAAATACGCCATTGCGCCCCTTCGTGTTTTTGACACAGTTGACAAATATCCGGTCTTCGCAATCTCCTTGGCCAAGTAAAGCCGAGGAATAGAATCCTCCGTCAAAGTGTTTTCCATCGGCGTCATCACGTCTTCCCTCAATCTCAGTACGCCACAATTCCGTCCCGTCGACACCGTCGATCTTGGCAAACCGAGCCTTACCTTCAGACTGCAGATCTATCTCACATCCAAGGTAGAGACACGGACGGCCATTCTCGACGGCAATGACCGGAGTCGCATCCGCATCGTCACCAAAAGCATATCGCCAAACGGGTTTCATTGTGTCGAGATTGATAGCGATTACATTTCCATGATTGTCGGCTACGTAACCATAATTGGCATAGACAGCCATTGACGATTCAATACCGGGGCCGGCGCCGTTTATCCTATAGCGCAGGATGGAGTGAAGTTTGAGCCGGCCGGGCCCAACGCTATACTTATAAACGCTACCGTTTTCAGATGGCCGGAATAAAAACTGACCGACCCTTAGAGGCGATGAATCGTATGCCCCCCAATGACGGTAGGCGTTGGGGTCTTCCTTGAAAAAGTCAAACTGAGAGTTATTATAAAGATTGATAGCGAGAGCCCCGAACGGTCGCTCGGCCGGGATTCCCTGACCGACATACAGATTGCCGTTGAGAGTCGGATCAAGCGAAACGGTTCCTTTGACAGGGTTTCCAACGGGAATGGGCGAACGGGAAGCATTGCCGGTTTCAAAGTCGATGCAATATACCTTTCCACACAACGAACCAACGATTATTTCTTTTCCCGAGAAACCGGTATTAACGGCTTGATTCTTACGTAATATGTTCAGACAGGAGTCGGGCCATTCCACAAAGAGGGGTTGACCTGTCCAACCGGTTCCCCCACCCCAAACTCCATATTTTGTCCGGGTAGTGTCGACGGCGGTCTCGAATTTCCAATCAATCACAAACTCAGAAGGCGTTCCTTTAACCGCTCCGTTGAAATCGGCCTGGCGACA
>CAYVXC010000007.1:17861-30538 GCA_964454925.1 uncultured Bacteroides sp. | reverse complement strand
TAGCGGTCACAAACTCCCCACAATTTTGTAACTTTGCAACGTAAAGATAATAGCGAACCCCACAGAAATATGAATGCATCTCTGTTTCAACTTTTCACTACTTTTTTCAAAATCGGTTGCTTTACTTTTGGTGGTGGCTGGGCAATGATTTCGATCATTGAGCGCGAAATAGTAGACAAACACCATTGGATTGAACGAGAAGATTTTCTCGACCTATTAGCAGTCGCTCAATCACTTCCGGGTATTCTGGCCGTCAATATTTCGGTTGCGGTCGGAGATCGTTTAAGAAGCCGCATCGGGAGTGTGTGCTCTGCACTGGGGACTATTCTGCCTTCGTTCCTGATGATTCTGGCAATCGCCATTTTCCTTACACCCGACCTGATCAACGGGAATCCTGTCTTGATAAAGATTTTCAAAGGAATCCGCCCGGCCGTGGTAGCCCTAATCATAGCCCCGGTCATTACATCGGCCAAAGCAGCCGGTATCAACTGGAAGACAGTTGCAATTCCGATTGTCGTAGCCCTCGTCATCTGGTCGAAAGCACCGGTTGTTTCAAATCCAATTCTATGGATCGTTATCGGTGCCGTCGGCGGTATCATCGTGTACAAACGTTCGCTTAAAAACCGTGAACTTCTTGAGACACAGAAAGGAGGTGAAGAAAAATGATTTTTCTTAAACTAATCTGGAGTTATCTGAAAATAGGATTATTCGGTTTTGGCGGCGGGTATGCAATGCTCGCGCTTATCGAAAACGAAATTGTAGGCCCGGGATGGATAACAGAAAAAACATTCACCGACATTGTCGCCATCTCGCAAATGACCCCCGGACCCATTGGAATCAACTCGGCGACATATATCGGTTATGTAGTGCCTGCCGAAGCCGGATTCAACGGCTGGTGGTGGGGAATTCTCGGTTCATTGATCTGTACGCTGGTGGTAGTGCTTCCTTCATTCCTTCTGGTAACGTATACGAGCCATTATATCAGGCGTCACAAAGACTCCGTCGTAATAAAAGGGATGTTCAAAGGACTCCGGCCGGTGGTGGTCGGATTGATCGCATCGGCAGCTCTGCTTCTGATGAACGGTGCAAACTTCGGTACGACCACCCACGATGTCATACTTAGTATCGTTCTCTGCGCCGCCTCGTTTTGCGTCGTGTTTTTTACGAAAATCCATCCCATCATTGTTATTATTTTAGCCGGAATCTCAGGGTTGCTGATATTCTAATCAAAGGAACACATGAAGGAAACTACTGAATATCAATCGACACTGGATTTTCTTTTCACCCGGTTGCAGTCATTTCATAATCAGGGCGCAACGGCTTACAAACCGGGACTCGAACGCACTCTCGAACTCGCTTCGGGGTTTGGTTCGCCTCAGAATTCACTTCGGGTCATTCACATAGGAGGTACAAACGGAAAAGGGTCAACGGCCCATTCGGTTGCAGCCGTTCTCCAGGCCGCAGGATTGAGGGTCGGGCTCTATACGTCGCCCCATCTTGTCGATTTCAGAGAACGAATCAGGGTGAACGGGGAGATGATTCCCGAGCACGAGGTCATTGAATTCGTAAAGAAATTCAGAGAGTCAGAGATGGAGTCGCTTGACCCGTCATTCTTTGAACTGACAACCATTATGGCTCTCGACTACTTCAACCGTCAAAAGGTTGATATAGCCGTAATAGAAGTCGGTCTCGGAGGCCGACTCGACTCGACGAATATTGTTCGTCCGATTGTAACGGCGGTCACAAACATAGCTTTTGATCACACCGCTCTGCTGGGAAACACCCTGGCAGAAATAGCCTCCGAAAAAGCCGGTATTTTCAAACCCGGAATTGCAGCCGTTGTCGGCAGGAGCAACGAAGAAACTGACCCGGTCTTCATAAAAAAAGCCGGCGAACTCGGCTCGAAACTGACTATAGCAGAAAAAACGCCTTTGTTTGACTCTTTCGTCAGGAAAGCAGACCGGATTGAATATCGCGGGACGCCGTGGGGCGACATCACCTCTGAACTCACCGGTGAATGTCAACCGGAAAACATGAGCGTCATACTCAATATCCTGAAAAATCTGGAAGGAAACGGAACCGTAAGTCTGACAGCGGATACAATATCACGCGGACTGATGTCAATAGGAAAAACAACAGGACTCAGAGGCCGGTGGATGACAGTGTCACAAAAGCCGAGAATAATCGTTGACACGGCGCATAATCCGGACGGATGGGTTCAGCTGTCACATCAACTTTCCTTGCATCTTCCTAACCCCCTGGCAATTGTCATCGGATTTGTAAACGATAAAGACATAAGCGGAGTAATAAATCTGTTGCCCGCGGATGCCAAATACTTTATCGTCAGACCGTCGGTTGAGCGCGGTGCAGCTCCGGAAACAGTTCTGAGCATTGCCCGTGACAAGTGCCTGGATGCCCAGGCATTTGAGACGGTTAATGACGGCGTCGAAGCCGCCATCAGAGAGGTCGGGGATAAACCCGACTCCCTGATATTCATTGGCGGAAGTACGTTCGTCGTGGCCGATTTCCTCAGCGAACGGCAATAACTTCGATTTCGACGAGAACACCTTTAGGAAGTTCGCGGACAGCGACTGCCGAACGAGCAGGATAAGGTTCGGTGAAAACCTGGCCGTAAACTTCATTCATCGGACCGAAGTTCGCCATATCTGAAAGGAAGACAGTAGTTTTCACAACATTGTCGACAGTAAGACCGGCGGCACTTAGAATAGCTTTTACATTTTCGAGAGACTGGCGGGTCTGTTCGGTGATCCCTTCGGGAATTTCACCGGTCGCGGGATTCAAGGGAATCTGCCCTGAAGCATAAACGAACGAGCCGGTATCAATAGCCTGGCTGTAAGGGCCGATAGCCCCGGGAGCAAAAGTGGTTGAGATGACTTTTTTCATAGAATCTGTAGTTATTTAGGTTAGTATATCAAGCTTTGGTCTCAGTTTGACGGGTAGATTTAGCGCAGTCTTCAATCTGCAGATCCATCAGACGTTTGCCTGACGCTTCGTCGGCGATGTCGCGGTCGATTGTCTTTACTAAATCCACAACCCCTGCAAATTTCTCATTAAAATCTGGAATAAAATCCGAACGTCCCAGATTGGTTAGACGCGAAATAACAAGTTCGACGGTCAGTGCATCGGGATTGAGAGCAGGCTGATAGCCGGGAATCTCGCTCTTAGGATTAATTATGACCGGATTCACGATGTTCGCGGCTACCAATCGGTCAAGAATATCGGCGACAAGTCTCGACGGTATTCCATAGTCCATCGCTATGTCATGGCGGGTCGGCGGCTTCTCTTCGTTGACAAATTTCTTCACAACGACAGTCGCGACGGCGATTGTGACCCGCTCACGATAAGAACGCGAAATCTCGGCGATTTCAGTTGTGAATGAAAACTGGAAAATATTCTGGGACGAGTAGCACAACACCGCTCCCGAAAGAGTGACAAGCCATGTAAGCTGAAGCCAAATCAACAACAGAGGCATAAAAGCGAAACTACCGTAAATCGCGTTATAGCGCGTCACATAGACCTGACCGGTAACAAACAGCCACTGGAGAATCATAAAGCCGGTACCGGCAAAAACACCGGCAATAAAGGCGTTCTGAAATTTGACTTTAGTATTGGGTATAAGCATGTAAACAGCTGTAAAAAACAGCCACGTAAACATCCAGGACGCAAATTTCAAAATGAGCGATACAATCGGTGTCATAAAACTGAAATGAAGCACCGACTGAAGAGTCGAAGACAGGAAGATAGTCAATCCTCCGGCACATATCATCAGAATCGGGAGAATCAACAACATAGCAGTATAGTCCGTGACCTTACGCCAGAAACTGCGTCCCTGACGGATACTCCAAATCATATTGAAGGATTGTTCGACCGAGCTGACAAGCGAGATAATGGTCCACAAAAGGAAAACGAGTCCGATTCCGACAAAAGTCCCTTCGGATGCCTGGTTCAAGTAGGAATCAACGAACTTAAGGCTTGCAGAAATAGCAGTCCGTTGGCCGGGGACAAGCGCAAACAGTTCGTCCTGGAGCAATGACTGGAAGCCAAATCCACGTCCGATTGCAAATAAAAGAGCAAGAGCGGGAACAAGAGCGAGAATAGTACGATAGGCCATCGCACACGATTGTCCCTGAAGATCAGAATTAAGAAAAGATTTGACCGACAGATTCAGAGTTTTGACCGTGTTGATCCATAATCCGCCTCTGGTATCACTCCACACACCCGTGGTACAATAGGACCACAGATCAAGCACACGCTTTTTCAAACGCATGAACCGCTTTTTTATGGAGTCAATATTAATCACTTTAACCGGTAGATATAGATTCGGAATTACATTTATAAGGTATAACCGGCCGTTTTGTTCATTCCGGGCGTTTAGGCCAACAATCGGTCAGATGTTCGATTTCGGGATTCACATCGCGGTAATACACCGGATCTTTATGGTTTTTACGCTGGCAAATATAGTCTTTCAGTGCTCTGACAACATATTTTGCAAGCATCACGATTGCAATCAGATTGCATATCGCCATTAGTGCCATCGTTATGTCCGCAAGCGCCCATACAAGTCCGAGCGATGAAACAGAACCGACAAGGACCATGGCTCCGACAGCGATTCGGTAAGCGTCAAGCCAACCGCGCCGCGCGGTCATGAATCGGATATTTGTCTCACCATAATAATAGTTAGCCACAATAGAAGTAAAGGCGAAGAAGAAAATCGCCAGACTGATAAATGTAGCACCGAAGCCCGGAGCACCGAACTGGCTGTCAATCGCACGCTGAGTCAATGTGATTCCTTCGGCCCCATTGATCGGGACACCGCTCAGAAGAATAATCAGGGCGGTACAGGTACAGATGATGAGAGTATCGGTGTAGACGCCAAGAGACTGTACGAGGCCCTGTTTGACAGGATGGCTGACATCGGCGGTAGCCGCCACGTTGGGTGCTGAACCTTCTCCGGCCTCATTACTGAATAGACCACGACGAATGCCCATAACCATTGCACTTCCGACCGTTCCGCCTACAGCCTGCTCGAAACCGAACGCGCTGTCTATAATCTGCATGAACACGGCCGGGATTCTATCGACATTCATGACCAATATAATCACGCCAACAACGAGATATGCGACCGCCATAACCGGAACAACCCATTCACTGAAACGGGCTATCGAACGGATGCCTCCCCAGATAATCAGCAAGGTCAGGACAGTAATTGCAATGGCTGTTATCCAACGGTCGACACCCCATGAAGAGGAAAATGCCTCGGCGATGGTGTTGCTCTGAACTGAATTATATGCAAATCCGAAAGTAACCGAGATCAGCACAGCGAACAACACGCCCCACCATCTGATTCCGATTCCTCTCCAAATATAATATGCCGGACCACCACGGTAACCGCCGTTTCCATCGGCAACCTTAAAAATCTGAGCCAATGTCGATTCTACAAAAGCCGATGCAGCGCCCAGAATGGCAATGAGCCACATCCAGAAGACAGCACCCGGACCGCCGAGAGTAATAGCCGTGGCAACCCCGGCAAGGTTACCTGTCCCTACCCGACTCGCTATCGACACCATGAAGGCCTGAAAAGAGCTGACACTGTCGCGTCCGTCTTTGTCTGGACCGGTTTTTGAGGCGAACAACTGCCGAATCATATCGGGTACCATCCTAAACTGGACTCCTCGCGTTTTCCAGGTCATATATAAAGCAATCAGGATAAGCAAAGGAATCAGGAGGTAATTCGACAGTGAATCACCGATAGCTATGATAAAGTCTTCCAAGGCATTCATTTTTTCAATTCTCGTTTCTTACAGGTTGAAGTGAAGGACCTTTACTGACAGCGGTAGAGTCAGCAGGCTGTTGGGTGGATTTTTCTTCCGGAGTTTCTGAAGGTGTATCGTTCTTTTCGGAATCGGTTACCGGTGTTTCATTTTTCTTTTTTCGGCGGAGAAATCCGAAGATACTGTCAAAGTCTTTCTTGAACATGATACCGACACCTTGAGTGGTCTGGGCCGTACGCAGATAATAGTTCTGATCGTTATAGCGGTTATATGCTTTCAGGCGCCACGAACCTGAGCGATTGAGGAGATATTCGAGGTCGAAGTCTCCGATGAATTGATTAGTGTTAAGAGACTTATCTCGATAACCAAAGTTTCCATTCAAACGCAACCGGTTATTTAGCAACGAACTTGAAAGAGCCAGATCGAACTCGACATCAGAAAAGTCTCCGCGGTCACTTCTGAGATTTGGAGCGATAGTCCAGTGATCACTCAGCTTCCCGAGCATACTCGAAAGACGGCTTGATATTGTCGACGAAGCCACCGAGAAAAGTTCATTCCCTTTGGTTGCTGACATATATTCCGGTGTATAGAAGCGGTTTAACGCCAGGAGATAGATGATCTGGCGATTCATCATTTCATCGGTACTGATTATGGAGCGTACCTTTCGATAGACATCGCTTGTCAGAGTCGGAAATTCGAGGTCGAACGAAATGTCGGGCTGACGCATATCGCCGGTCACGACCAGAAGTGCATGTACCGGCACATTCGTTCGATTAAGCTCCTTGTCCTGAAGGAATGATTCGTCAAGATCACTCAAATTGGCGTTGACCGCATAGCTTGCCTGTATATCCAGACGCGCATTGTATGGGTCGCCTGAGAACGAAATTGAGCTACCTTCCTTGATGCTGAAATCCTTTACGATCACATCCTGGAGCGTGAAATTATATGTACCTCGCTCGATTGTGTAATTACCGAACATTCTCAACTCGTTTCCGACCGAAGCGTAGGTCATTCTGAGGTTGCCGTGTCCGTTACAATTAATTTCATCACCACCGACAGGGTCCATGACAAGAACGACCTGAGCATCAGGTGTGATGTCGACCTGAATATTCATATTGTAGGCCGAGGGGGGATTCTGTGCAAGCGCTTCCGCAAGCTTCCTGTCTCTGTAGGCCCTGACTGCTTCAGGAAGATCGTCGACCTGAATGATTGAATCGGTTATGACGTTCCTGTTCTTATCGCGGAAGGTTATGAATCCATATTCTTCGGCAATCAGATTGTCGCTCAGGACGAATGTAAACTTCGAGTCGGGTGCAGTCGTCATATCCACATCGATATTGACTACTCCGGGACGTCCGTTGATAAAGGCTGAGCCATTTCCGAAAATTCGGCCATACCAGTCGGGGTTCAACTTTTTAGTCACATCGTAAGAGAGAAAATTATGAGCGTCAGTAACCTTGAAATCGAAAACAGGATCTTTGAAGAACGTGTGTTCGACGCGCCCGTTCAGTCTGGCCGTATTACCGTAAATGTCTTTCACCTCAACATCAGAAATGTCAATCAGACCGGGACGAAGCTTAATTGAATCGTTAGCGAAATACCAAGTGTTTGTGAAATCAATTTTCACACCGAGATCCTCGGCATAAATGTCGCCTTCGAGGTCGATATATTTAAACGTTCCGAAGAGATGGGCATTTCCGGAAGCATAACCGGTTATATCGCTTGCAAATGCATCGATAAACGGTTTCATGAAACCCACTTTAGCCCTATCGGCTTCGAAATACATGTCAAGTGATTCTGTACCCGGGAATATGTCGCCATATATATGGGAATGGGTATTCCGCTCTCCAATGATATCGGCATCGAGATGGAACGATTTGGCCTCATTGTCCCAGTTGGCTCTCAAATCGGCGTTTCCGAGCGTACAACGGTTGTAACCTATACTGTCGACATGGAGAGACGGACACTCAAGTGAAAGCTCGGGACCGAAAATGCCTTTAGCGTGGAACACACCGGTAGCAACTCCGCCGATGAGCGCTTTGTTTATATCAAGCGTTTCAAAAATCGAAAGAAGGAAAATATTGTCGAGCGCGACCCTAATTTCCGAGTCGGGATTTTCCGCATCAGAAATGCCGTCTATTTTGATTGCCTGATTATTCGATTGCAGACAGAATTTTTCCACAGATAAAAAGCCCGGACGATAAACAACCGATGACGGTGAGAATTTCCATGTGTCCTCACCGAAACGTATATCACTCGGTTTAATTTCAACTTTTGTTTCAAGCTGACCGTCGGGTTGGGTTCTTTGTAGCGCAACATCAAAGCCGATTTTGCCTCCTACGGGTTTTTCACGTTCGATGTTCCAATCAATCTCAGTGCTCAACCGGTCATTGTCAGCCGTGATACCGGTAGCTATCACCATATCTCCTTTTTTAGTGGGGAATTGAGTGGTAAGATAAATTTCTGCCGGATTTTCCTCTTCAACCTTTATCTGGACCAATGAATTTTCTATAATCATATCTCCTTTCATGAGATATGGCGCATCAACCGAAGCCACTAAAGAATTTGTCTCATAATCGAATTCACCATCTATCGATACAGGATAGACCACCGCAACGGGGACTTTGAAAAAGTTTGCGAGGTTTTCTGCATTGTCAATCTGGAAATTGAAATTGAAGTCATTATGAGGTTGCAAAGAATCTTCTGATAAAGATGCAATATTATTTTCCCGATCGGGGAAAAGCGCCGGGACTAAGCGGGATATAATATATTTTGCTTCAGGAACAATCGTCCACGGAGAAATCTCACCCTGAATCCTACCGTTGATAAAATCGCTTTCGAGAGATATAATATTCGGACTAACTGAGTTATTGGCTTGTAATTCAATATGCTTAATTTTCAGGCCTTCGTTTTCCGTGTTCACAAAGTTCAGATCTGAAATGTCCACATATCCATCAATCCACTCACCTAACTTACCGGACAGATCGAAAGCGATATCGACGCCAAGCTGATAGTCGGGATATCCACGGGTCAACTCCCATTCATAAGGATTGAAACCTTCTAGCTTTACATTACCGGCCAAACGCGGCGCGTTTTCGTCAATTGTCCCGTTGAAACCGGCGTGCAGAATCCCATGGCTTGTAGACAAATCCAATATCGAATTGAAGTCGCCCGAACGGTCGAGAGACGCAGTCAAAGTGACACCATCGAACAACTCGGAACGATATATCGCTGAACCATCGACCAATTCTATCGCTCCATAAGGTTTATGACCCTTTTCAAGAGTCAGATTACAGACCAAATCGGCAGAAAGTCCGTCAATATCAACTTTCGGGAAGAGAGATGCGATATTTATATTTTTAAGGTTAATCTTCGCATTGGTGTCAAAACCGGTCCAGTTTCTTCTGAAACGCGTCTTAGCATCAAAAGTAATATCGCCGACACGACATTTCACGTCCAATCCAGCCCGCGCTTGTTCCGAATTCCCCTCACTATTGAGTACAACAGAGAGATTTCCTAACGAAGAAACAGTCTTGACCATCGTATGATTCAAGGGTTTTCCTATCGAACCGTACATTTCGAGCAACTTAGATGCCGATGCTTTAAAGTTCAACTCGTTGAGGGTATATTCGATGGAATCAAGCGATTTATAATTTCGGACAGATCCATTCAAACTCAGGTCAATATTTTGCTTATCATCGACAAGAGAAAAGGCTTTTACATCGACCTCGGTACTGCTGAAATCACCATCTAAAGAAATGTCGAAGCGCGTTCTCAAATCAGACAAGCCCGGCAAGAACCAGCGGAAATCCGATGGAGTAAAATAACTACCTTCCTGAAGGGTCACATGAACAGGAATAGTCTTAAAAATATTACCGAGGCCAGCCGGTGTGTCATATCCAAATTTATAACTGCCAAGCATAAGTTTGGATTCCGGAAGTTCAAGGACAAGATCAGAGACATCAAGAGAAGACGGGGTAAAAACGACCCTTGTAGAAAGATCAGCCAGCTCAAAACCTTGTTTCTCGATGAAAGACATCTGTCTTAGAAGCACTTCGATCCGACTGTCTGAAATCTCCGGAGCAGTAGCAATAACGCAAAGTCTATCCAGCGCAATATGATCTTTATCAAAGCCTTCCTCCTTGACGGGTACACTTAGCACATCGTAGGTGAAAGCTGCATCATTAATCCTTACAGTAAAGACCGAGAGATCAAATTTCGTCGGGCTATCGCTTTTTTCCTTAGGCTTTAAGTTTTTAAGGATGTTGGCAATGTTCAGCGGCGAGTCAGGCGTCTGCTTGTACAGAGCGATCTTCGCGCCCTTCAGTTCTGCGTAGTCAAAACTAAGTCTAAACGTCGTAATGAAGTTCCAGAACTCAAAGCGTGTATCAACCGATTGGACGTCAAGCGCCGTTTTTCCATAATCGTCATCGACAGAAACGTCCTTAAGTTCCAGGCGGCTGAAAGGAGTCAGGCGCACTCCGCCGATAGAGACATCCGTTCCAAGCACCCCGGTCAACTCGCGTTCTGCAATTTGCCTTATCTGTTCCTGAGCCCAATCAGTAGATAAAACGACATATAGCGCTGTCGGTATGAATATCGACAACACTACAACGATCATTATCAGAGCACGAAAAATTTTATATAATCGAGACATTCTCGGATTAGCGGATAGGATCGATTTTTCGGCAGGCCCTCTTAACCCAACATGCAAACGTATCAGCAGAGAACCCTTTCGTTTCGTCTTACAAAGTTAATCAATTTTTCCTAAAAACGCAGTACACTACCGAAATCAATTAACATAAAAATCGCATGTACTAGAAAAGTTCCGCATACCGAAACCCAGTACGCGGAACACCATTAAAAATTGAATGTATGAAAAGGGGTTACCAAAGAAGGCTGCAGCACACGCAAACGCCATAGGCGACGGTGCTCAGAGTCATAAGAGCAAGGACAACAGTCCCTACAACTGTATGAGAGCGATATGCAGCGGGATAATCAGCTTCGACATTGTCAGTACCGACCAGGTAAGCATACCAGGCCACTGACCAAACAAACATAACCAAAGCATTGATCGTAGCGGCATCTTCCTGATAGAAAGTGACGATTACAACCGAAACAGCCTGAAGCATCATCACAAAGAATAATGTCGAACTCCAGAATATCAATGATTTACATTTCTTTGCCAGAGCCAGGGTAGCATAGAGACCGATCAGGACGATTGCACCGAGATTGACAGCATACCATGTATTCAGATATTTATAACCATGAGCGAACACATTGTCGCCGTTGAGGGTGCAAATAAAGGTTATGAGCATCCAGATTGCAGTCAGGCCGGTGATCCATACAAGCCAATTGTGGCCGTTTTTGAAATGAGGGTGCTGAGTCGATGTGGCCTGTACATCATGTTTAACTTCAGCAACTTGGTCTTTTGTTTTTGCCATTTTGTATTAGTGTTTTGATTATTAGCTTATTAGAAAGAGCCCCAGCTATTGAGTGACAACGCGTCGGGTTCAACCTCACAAAGTTAACAATTTTTTTCGTAAAAACTTACTGAGGTGTCTAACTTTATTTTGAATCTTCATGGGCAATCAGAGAATCAACTTCGGCAATCCATGCCGCTGACGACGCATCACTGGGCATTCGCCAGTCACCTCGGGGAGAGACGCAGACCGAACCGACCTTTGGACCGTCGGGGAGACACGAGCGTTTGAATTGCTGAGCGAAGAACCGGCGGTAAAACACACGAAGCCATTTTAGAATTGTCACGTCATCATATAGTCCTTCAAATGCAAGTTTAGCTCGGGCATATATTTGTTTGGGTGAGAATCCAAATCTAAGAGTGTAGTATAGGAAAAAGTCATGGAGTTCATACGGACCGACGAGATCTTCCGTTTTCTGAGTAATATTACCCTGAGAATCAGCCGGAATCAGTTCAGGACTGATGGGTGTATTGACGATGTCGTGTAAGATAGCCTCAATTTTGGCGGTTTTGTCCGGATCAACCTTAATAAGATTGGCTTCTCCATTGGCGAAACGTTCTACAAGATATTTTACCAAAGTCTTGGGAACGCCGGCGTTTACACCATACATGGACATGTGGTCGCCATTATAAGTCGCCCACCCCAGTGCAAGTTCCGAGAGATCACCGGTTCCGAGCACCATTCCGCCAACCTGGTTGGCAATATCCATCAGAAGAAGAGTTCTCTGGCGCGCCTGACTATTTTCATAGGTAACATCATGATTCCCGGCATCATGACCTATATCCCGGAAATGCTGGATAACAGCAGGGACAATAGAAATTTCCCGACGGCTGACTCCAAGAGCGGCCATAAGTGCTACGGCATTATCGTGAGTGCGGTCAGTGGTACCGAAACCGGGCATCGTTATCCCATGGATTCCTTCACGGGCAAGCCCGAGACGATCAAACGCTTTGACGGCCACAAGAAGTGCAAGTGTCGAATCCAGTCCCCCGGAAATTCCTATAACAAGATTTTTGGTATGGGTCACGGCCAGACGCTGTGCAAGACCTGCTGACTGAATATTGATTATCTCGTCACACCGCCGCTCAACATCATTCTTTGAGGCCGGGACAAAAGGCCGAGGATAAATTTCGCGGTAGAGCGGTGTAAGTTTTGAATCAGCTTCGGGAGCGGCTTCCAAAACATGATAAGAAGGACAATTATTTCTCAAGGCACTGTCATGGAAGGAGCCGATACGCATTCTGTCGCGACGTATGGCGGCGATATCTATATCACTCACTGTCAACCTTTGAGTATTCTCCCAGCGGTGTCCTTCAGCCAAAAGTTTTCCCTGATCCGAGATAAGCGTAATGCCGTCGAACACGAGATCGGTTGATGACTCACCGAAACCGGCCGAAGCATA